>JANOYI010000033.1:0-10014 GCA_031428795.1 Ilumatobacteraceae bacterium
CTTGCCGCTGAAGTGGGAGGGCGTGGTCATCGCTGCCGTCCGCCCCGCCCCGCTGCATGGTGCACTTGATCGCCTGATCGAATCGGTCGAGCGCGAGATGGGCGCCGCCTTGCCCAGCCTGTCGCGCGAGGAGAAGCAGAAGGCCATCCGTCTGCTCGACGATCGCGGAGCGTTCATCCTGCGACGTGCAGTCGAAGACGTTGCCGACGCAATGGGCGTCAGCCGCATCACCGTCTACAACTACCTCAACGCTCTCCACCGCTGAACGGCATGTATCGATGAAGTTGTTTGATCTGGTGGCGTTCGATGCCGACGACACGCTGTGGCACAGCGAGGATGGCTTTGATGCGAGTGAGCGACGGTTCGTCGAGCTGCTCACGCCGTTCGCCCCGGAGGGAGTGAACGTCCGAGCGGCACTCACCGCCGTGGAGCGCAAGAACCTGTCGGTGTTCGGCTACGGCGTGAAGGCCTTCGGGCTCAGCGCCGTCGAGGCCGCACTCACCATCAGCGAGGGCACGGTTTCCACCGAGGTGATCGGGCAGCTGCTGCACATGGTGCGCGACACGCTCACCGAACAGGCGCGCCTGCTGCCGCATGTGCCCGAGGTGCTGGCCAAGGTGGGCGCGCACTATCGCCTGGTGCTCATCACCAAAGGCGACCTCATCCATCAGACGCACAAGGTGGAGACCAGCGGTCTGGCCCACCACTTCACCGACATCGAGATCGTGCTGGAGAAAGACCCTGCTACGTACGACCGGCTGTTTCGCAAGTTCGGCGTGCCAGCCGAACGAGTGTGCATGGTGGGCAACAGCGTGCGCAGCGACATCCTGCCGGTGATGGCATTGGGCGGGACCGCGGTGCACGTGCCGTACCCGCTGCTGTGGGAACTCGAGCATGTCGAGCACGACGAACACTTCGCCGAACTCGCCAGCATCACCGACCTCCCCGCCTGGCTCGGCGCCGACTGAAGCCGTTACGGCAGCCAGATCTGGTGGGCTTCGACGATCTTGCCGTCGCGCACTGTCAGTAGGAACGGGAACGGCACGTACGTGAAGCCCTCGGGAGCGCCTGCGCTCGGAGGCTGGCCCCCAGCCAGGATGGACAGCTCTTGGGGGGTCACGGCGAAGTTTTGCCGGTTGTCGGCGACCACTGTTGCCGAACCGATGTTCATCATCTCCACAGTGACGAGCGCGTTCGGTTCGTCCAGGGTGCCGAAGTCATTCGGGCACTCGTCAATGCCGAGTTCTGCCGCGCAGGCGTCCGCAAAGAATGCCTGTGTGAGCAGGAACGTCAATGTCTCGTCAACGGTGCCGCCGCTGAGATCCGCCCAGTACTCGCCGTCGGTCGCGAACGTGGACATCGCCGGGTCAACAACGGCGGTCCGATCGGGGACGCCCGGAACGGGCGCACGGTCGTACAGCTTGACGGTGTCTGGGCCGTCGTCGCCGGCACACGCTGTCAGCGCAAGGCTTGCTGCGACCGCAATGGCGACGAGGCGCACACTCACAGCCGGCGGAGCTTTACGTTCGTCACGCGATGGTCGTTGCCTTTGGTCAGCAGCAGGCTGGCGCGGGTCTTTGTGGGGGCGATGTTCTCGCGCAGGTTCTTGCCGTTGATCTCGCGCCAGATGAACTGTGCCGTCTCCACAGCCTCCTCATGCGTGAGGTGTGCGTAGTGCTGGAAAAAGCTGTCAGGGTTTTGGAACACCGTCTCGCACAACGTGAGGAAGCGCTGCACGTAGAACTGCTCGATGTCGCTCTCGTTGGCGTCGATGTAAATCGAGAAGTCGAAGTAGTCGCTGACGAACTCGGTCACCCCAGAACTGTCGATCGGCGTGCCGACCTGCAGCACGTTGAGGCCTTCGATGATCACGATGTCGGGCTGGCGCACCACGACTTCCTCGCCATCCAGGATGTCGTACACCACGTGGCTGTAGACGGGAGCGCGGGTCTCCGCTGCACCGCTCTTCAGGTCGCGGAGGAACCGCAGCAGGCGGCGCGTGTCGTAGCTCTCGGGGAAGCCCTTGCGGTTCATGATGCCGCGCTCTTCCAAAACCCGGTTGGGGTGCAGGAACCCGTCGGTGGTCACCAAATCGACCTGCGGGTGGTCGGGCCAGCGGGCCAATAGCGCCTGCAGAATGCGGGCAAACGTGCTCTTGCCGACAGCAACGCTGCCGGCCACGCCGATCACGTACGGCACTTTCGGCGCCTGCGTGCCCAAGAAGGCGGCGGACGCCTTGTGCAGGTTCTGGGTTGCAGCCACGTAGAGATTCAGCAGGCGAGTGAGCGGTAGGTAGACCGCCGCAACCTCGTCGAGGTCGATGCGCTCGTTGATGCCGCGCAACGACTCCAGGTCGTCCTCGCCCAGCGTCAGGGGCGTCGCTGCACGCAGAGCTGCCCATTGGTCGCGGTCGAAGGACAGGTAGCGATCCGCCGTGTGAGTGAGGTTCGATGCCGTCACGGAGCCAGACCCTACGCTCACAGTGTGACCGAACCCCAACGCCAGCGCGCCGCCCGCCCGACGCGCAAGGAACTGGGGGCGTGGTACACCCCGCCTGCGTTGGTGGATGCCGTCGTGCGCGAGGCCGTCTTCGATGGGGCGCAGAGCGGACTCGACCCGGCCTGCGGCGATGGCAGGTTCCTACGCGCAACCGGCATGCCGCGGCAAACGGGCGTCGACATCGACACGACGGTTGCCTTTGATGATGGGACCCTCATTCACGATGATGCACTGCAGCGCGACTGGGGCGACCAGCAGTTCGATGTTGTCGTTGGCAACCCTCCGTTTCTGAATCAGCTGTCGCGGCTGACGTCGCGGGGTGGCAGTAGCAAGTTCGGCGGTGGCCCGTATGCGGACGCGGCGGCTGAGTTCCTCGCGCTGGCCATCCGACTTGTGCGCCCGGGTGGTCGCGTTGGGTTGGTGCTCCCTCAGTCGTTGCTTGCGACGCGCGATGCGGCCGCGATTCGCACCACTGTCGATGGAGCTGCCGCGCTGCGCTGGATGTGGTGGTCGAACACGCAGATGTTCGACGCAAGTGTGCGCGTGTGGGCGGGTGTGTGGGAGGTCGGCGCCGATCAGGGAGAGGTTCGCCGCGCCTTCGGCCCCGACTTCACGGAGTTGCCATCGATGGCGATGCCGCGCAACTGGTCTGGGCTGCTCACGGGCTCTTCGGCCGTCGACTACGACGGCCCGACGCTGGGCGCGATCGCAACGTTCGCCGTCGACTTTCGCGACCAGTACTACGGGCTGATCGGCGCCGTCGGTGATGACGAGAGCGGTCCACCATTGATCACCAGCGGCCTCATCGAGCCGGGAATTTGTCTGTGGGGCGTACGGCCCGTGCGCTTCGCGAAGCAGCAGTACACCGCGCCGCGGGTAGCGGTCGAGCGGCTCACACCAGCACTGCAGAAGTGGGCGATAGCGCGGTTGGTGCCAAAGATTCTTATCGCGAATCAGACGAAGGTGATCGAGGCGGTGCACGACGTGCACGGCGAGTGGCTTCCCAGCGTGCCGGTGATCACGTGTGTGACTGACGAGCCCGAGCGAGTGCTCGCCGTACTCGCGTCGGAAGCAGCCAACGAGTGGGTGCATCAGCACGCGGCCGGTAGCGGCCTGTCAGCGACCAGTGTGCGTCTCAATCCGAAGCTGTTGGCCAGCATTCCGCTGGGCGAGCGCCAGCGGCAGGAAGCCGAGCAGGTTGTAGACGGCTTTGCCGTCCCAGCCACGACCCGTCGTCCGTGATTCGTCATCTCCCGTTCATGTACCGTTCGCTTTGACGTGCCGTACGAAATCGCGCGTCGACGGGAGAAGACCATGTCCATTGACCTTTCGTGGGACGCTCCAGGGACCGGCCCCTGGCAGCAAGACAGTGCCCACAACCCGGTGTCACAGTCGCGACTCATGCAACAGATCTACCCATCGGGATTCAACCCAGCGTTGAACGTCGACCACGATCTGTCGCCCCGGTGCGCCGACGAGTTCGCAGCAGAGCTGCGGGCTGCGACGCCGGAGGAAGATCGGGACACTTTCGACGACCTTCTTCGCGAGGCGCGCCCCATGGACCGCCTGCGCGACGAGCGCCGTCTGTACAGCGACATTCCGTCCATCGAGCACGGTGACGTGCTCGTTCTCGAATGACGGAGCAGGCCCCCTCAGCCAACACGGCAGCCAACACGGCCTCCACCGCCACAGTCTCCATCGCCACAGCCTCCACGACGACTGTCATCGGGATCGCCCTCGCGTCGGTTCTGGTTCCGCTCAATTCGACGATGATTGCGGTGGCACTACCGAGTTTGGCGCGCGAATTCGGGATCGAGAAAGCACACGCGAGCGTGTTGGTCACCGTGTACCTGACGGCGATGCTGGTGGGGCAACCGATTGCCGGCCGCGTGGGCGACCGAATCGGCGTGCGCAGACTCGCCACGATCTCAGTGGTGGGGTTCGGGATGTTCTCCGGACTCTCGATGTTCGCCGGCACATTTCCTGTACTCGTGGCGTGCCGAGCGGGGCAGGCAGTGTTTGCCTCGGCCCTCATGCCCAGCGTGCAGGCGATGCTGCGGATGGTCACCACCCCAGCGGACCGAGGTCGGGCGTTTGGTGTGCAGGGTTCTGTGATCGGCATAGGCGCCGGTTTGGGTCCTGTGATCGGCGGAGTGTTGCTTGCCACCCTTGGCTGGCGGGCCATCTTCGGCGTGAACATTCCGATAGTGCTGGTGGTGTTGTGGGTGCTGCGGCGAACAGTGCCGGTGTCGGTCGACAAATCGTCGACGAGTCCACAATCTGTACCGTCGGCTTCGCGGGAACGAGTGGCGAATGCAGTTTTGGTGGCGGCGTTCAGCACGCAGTCGCTAGCGACTTTTGCCCAGTATGGATTGCTGTTGCTGACGCCGATGCTGCTCGATGAGCGCGGCTGGGGTTCGGCCGCGGTGGGAGGGGCACTGTCGCTGTTGACCGTCGGGTTGATCGTCACCAGCCCGCCAGGCGGTCGATTGGGTGATGAGCGCGGCCGCCGTTTTCCCGTGCTGGTCGGACTGGCTGTGGCTGCGATCGCGGTCGCGGCGTCGGCGGCACTCGGCGATGCAGCGGCTTCGGCTGTTCTCCTGATGACCCTGACGCTGTTCGGTCTCGGGTTGGGTCTGGCCTCACCTGGCATCCAGACGGCGGGCATCGAGGCTGCCCCGGAGCGCCGAATTGGGTTCGCCTCGGGTCTGCTCTCCGCCAGTCGCTACGTCGGCAGCATTACGGCGAGTATTTTGCTGACGTTGTTGGTCGACGACCATGGAGGCGGCGCCGGCACGATGCTTGCCCTGTGCACGATCGCATTGCTTCTCGCGTTGGGTACCGCGAGCAAACTTCCTGGTCCGGGTGGGGTCAGCGCGCCGAAGTCAGCGGCGCCAGGGGGCTGACCGCGAAGTGCCGCCAGGTGCGGTGAGCACGTCGACCCCGTCGTCAGTGACGAGGCACGTGTGCTCGAACTGTGCGGTCCACTTACCGTCGGCGGTGGCGGCAGTCCAGTCATCGTCGAACACCATCTTGTGCTGCCAACCGCCCAGCGTGATCATCGGCTCGATGGTGAACGTCATACCTGGACGCATGATCATCGAGGACCGCTCGTCGTAGTAGTGCAGTACCTGCACATCGGTGTGGAACTGCTCGCCAATGCCGTGACCGATGAAGGCCCGCACCACACCCATCTTGTGCTTCTTGGCGTGGTTCTCGATGGCGCGGCCGATGTCGCTGAGCGGACGACCGGGTACGACGGCTTCGATTCCGTGCCACATGCATTCCTCGGTGATCTGCACCAGGTGACGGCTGGCCGGGTCGACATCGCCGACCAAGAACGTCGCGTTGGTGTCGCCGTGCACGCCACCGATGAAAGACGTGACGTCGATGTTCAGAATGTCGCCATCTTGCAGAACCCGATTGTCGGGGATGCCATGGCAGATGATCTCGTTGGCACTGGTGCACACGCTCTTGAGGTAGCCGTGGTAGTTGAGCGGGCTTGGGTACGCACCGCGCTCGATGTTGGCCTCGTGAACGAAGATATCGATCTCTTCGGTGGTGATACCCGGACGAACGATCTCGCCAGCGAGACGCAAAATCTCGGCAGCAACAACACCTGCGTGCCGCATCCGCTCGATGATCTCCGGTGACTTCACGCGGTCTTCTGCCCAGCGATTGACCTGGCCGGTAGCGGCATACGACGGCTTGACGATGTGGTCGGGCACGGTGCGCATCGGGCTGATCTCGCCCTGCATCACGCGGCCTTCCTGGCCCTTGTGGCAACGCTTGTATTTGCGACCGCTGCCGCACCAGCAGGCGTCGTTTGCCTGGGGAAGAACGTGGGGCGGTCGGGTCTGCAGCACTTGTTCAGTCTACGGGGCATATGCGTCCAGGGGAATGGCGCGGCGACGCGGCGAGTCCTCCCGTGGCACGATGACCTGATCGACACCGACACATCACGCGATCCAGTGACAGCCCGCCTCGACATCTGGTTGTGGGCAGTGCGTCTGACACCCACGCGGGCAGTCGCGACTGAACTGTGCCGGAACGGGCGGGTGGTGGTGAACGGAGGAGTCGGCAAGGCGGCAACCGCCGTGAAAGTCGGTGACCGCATCGAGGCGCGCATTGCACAGCGGCAGCGCGACGTGGTGGTGGCGCGGGTGATCAACAAGCGGGTTGGGGCGCCATTGGCGGCGGACTGCCTGGTGGATCACAGCCCAGTTGTGGATCGCGAGTCGTCCCCGCCGGTCTTCGAACGCGAACGCGGTGCTGGCCGCCCGACAAAACGTGACCGCCGCCAGATTGACCGCCTGCGCCGCAACTAGGTGATTGACCACCGAGCGCGAGTGGCCGAGATCACGGAGCGATCGGAGGCGGCACCCCGCACTCGTTGGCGGCGAGAGTGGACTGCCAGAGGGACAGTGACTGTTCCTCTGTCGTCAATGTGGTTTTCAACAGCAGCGGGGCGAGCTCCCCGTCGTCGATCATGACTGCAGCGAAGCACTGGTACCTCTGAATCTGGGCCAACGACGGATCGGGGCCCGCCAGCGAGATCGCCTCGTGCTCAACCTGCAGCGCTTGCAGCGTGGAGATCTGAGGGGTTACCGGTTCAGCTGAACCGGGTCCGCGATTGCATGCCTCAAACGTGACGTCGTTGACAACAGTTGTCGGCACTGCGGACGACCCGGCGGCGGCCGCCCACGCTGTGATTGCAGCGGCAAACCGGGCGGCTGAATCATCGAAGGTGACGGTGGCGGTGAAGCACACCGTGCTCTCACGTTGATAGCTCGTGAAGCTGCTGCCGGCCCAACTGTTGAGTGCCTCGCGAGCTTGCGTCCACGGCAACCAAGCATCGAGCATGATGAGCGCATCCACCTGCGAGAACGGCTGGAGTTCGTCGATCACACTGGTACCGAGCGGCACCTCCAGCGCAACCTCCACGGGCACCTGGCCAGGGTCGCCGTTGAGCCAAGGGTTGAGCAGGATCTCCTCGGTCGGCGGCGTGCGAATCAGAGCGTTGACGCCTTCGTTGCCGTCAGCGGCAAATACATCACCGACCAACAGCGGGCCTAGCACGTACGGCGCGTAGCGCTGTTCGACGATTGCCCACGGCACGTCGGAGAGGTCCTGTTCGGCGTCGGGCGCCAACGTGTTGCCCTGGTTGGCAGCCGCCTGGTCGACCTCTGGCAGGGTCGCAAGGTAGACCTCCTCCACTCGGAGTGCGTCGGCTTCGACAACCGACCGCAACTCGAGGTCGTTCGGCCCGCCAGTGGCGAGCTCAAAGTGTTGAGCCTGCAGCGCGTGGGTCAACTCGTGGGCGAGAACGACGCGCACCGCAGGTGTCATCTGGTCACCACGCAGGGAAACGCGGTCATCGGCGGGAGAGTAGAACCCCAAGGTGGTCACGGCTGAGACGGTGGATTCGCCCTGCTTCGGGTCGTAATCGACGGCGAAACCGAAGGCGTCGTACAGCAGCGAGTATGCGCGGGCCGCGGCCTCGTCGTCATCACTGAGTGGTGCCGTTGGCACGTCGAAGAGCGCAACGAAGTCGGCCTCGGCAACGAAGTCGACGTACACCGGGTGCACCCATTCCAGCCCTCGTTCGGCGGCTACGAAGTCGGCTATCGGGGCGACTCGAACATCCCACTCGGCAGGGTACGCAGGGGTGCTGTCCCTTGGTAACAGCGTGTCACGAAACAGCACGGCGGCGCCACCAGCCAGCAACGCGATCACGAGCAGGGGGACGAAGAGACGCTTCCAGCGTTCGCCACGTGACGAACCCGCCACAGCGTAGGGCGCGTGGGCGCTGGCACCGTAGGGCTGATCCTGCAGCCACTGCCCCGGCGCCGGCGGCGCGGTCGACGCGGCTGGGGGCCCCGTGAGAATCGAAATGCGATGAGGCAACGTGGGGAGCGTCGGCTTGTCGGGGTCGATTGTCTCATCTGGCGAGGGCTGAGGGTCTAGCGGTTCCATGACGTGCCTGCACTCTTGCACGAACCGCTAGCGGGGTGCTCGCTCCATAGGTCCACCATCGTTCGGGTTGCGATCTCCACGTCAGGCTGGGCCGACGCCCGTGAAGGCCAGCGTGGTCTCGTAGGCGGCGGCCAGACGTAGCACGTCGACGTCGGCTCGAGATCGGCCGATCAGCTGCATTCCCATCGGCAGGCCACGCTCGTCGAAGCCAACCGGCACGCTGATCGCAGGCAGGCCCGCGAACGTGGCGAACAGCGTGCACTCCATCCAACGGTGGTATGTGTCCATCTCGCGATTGCCGATGTGCTGCGGCCAGCGCTCGTGCGCAGGGAACGGCCACACCTGAGCGGTCGGAATCGCAAGGACGTCGAACCGTTCGAAGAGCGACACCATTGCGGCGTGGAACGTGGTGCGCGTGATCGATGCCTGTGCTACCTCGGTGGCGGTGAGCGCGAGACCGTGGTCGATCTCCCACAGCACTTCCGGCTTCACCAGTTCGCGCTTGCTGGGGTCGGTGATCAGCGGCGCCAGCCCGGTTGTCACGGAGAGATGGCGCAATACCAACCATGCGTCCCATACCGCGTCGAGATCTGTCCGAATGGTGGTGGGCTCCACGTGGCAGCCCAGACCGGCGAGCGTGCGCAGCCCTGCGCTACACAGGTCGAGGATGCCGTCCTCCATCGCCAGTCGACCGTTGAGGTCGCCCAGCCACCCAATGCGAGTATCGGCCGGGTCGTGGTCGAGTGTTTGGCGAGCGCGTGCGACGGTGGCGAATTCGTCCAACGAGCCCGGCAGCGAGAGCGGCACGCGAGGGTCGTAGCCGGCCTGTGTACCCAGCAACATCGCCACGTCGAGCACCGAGCGACCCATCGGCCCCTCAACACCCATCTGCGAGATGAAGGCATCGCTGGCGGGCCACGCCGGAACGCGACCCTGGCTGGGCCGGAAGCCGAAGATGTTGTTCCATCCGGCGGGGTTACGCAGCGAGCCCATGTAGTCGCTGCCGTCGGCGACGGGCAGCATGCGCGTGGCCACCGCCACCGCCGCGCCGCCACTGCTGCCGCCGGCCGAGCGATTGAGGTCGAACGGGTTGCGGGTGGTACCGAAGACATCGTTGAACGAATGCGAGCCCTTGCCGAACTCGGGCACATTCGTCTTGCCGACAACAATGCAGCCCGCCTTCTTCATGCGCGCCACCATCAAACAATCGTGGTCGGGGATGAGATGGGCGAGCAGTCGCGAACCGCTGGTGGTGCGGATTCCCTTCGTCTCCGCAAGGTCCTTGATGGCTTGCGGCATGCCGTGCATCCAGCCGCGTGACAGATCGTGGTCGAGCTCGAGATCGCAAACGTCGGCCTCGACCAGCAACTCGTTGCTGTCGCGGCGGCTGACGATGGCGTTGACGGCCGGGTTCTGCTCGTCGATGCGGTCGAGGTACGCAGCCATCACCTCATGGCACGACACCTCGCGCGCATGGATCGCTTCCGACAGCGCCGCCGCATTGAGATCGGTGATCATGGCTGCATCGTCGCGCCGCCG
>JANOYI010000034.1:0-8307 GCA_031428795.1 Ilumatobacteraceae bacterium
TGTTCGTCCTGCGCAAGGAACTGCGCGGCCTCAAGCCGGTCACTCGACCGACATCCTGAAGCCGGGGCGGCGATTTCGGTTGGTAGATTTCTCCCATCCGATCCCCACGGAGTAGTTCTTGAACACCCGCAAGCCACCGCCTCGGCCTTCGCGTCGTCGTCAGCCGCCGCCCCCTCCCTCGCCCGTCGGGCGCTGGATGCCTGCAATCGCCGCGGGCGGGGTGCTGGCAGCAGTGCTGTTCGTGGGCTTTTCGGGTGGCGACGAGAAGCAGGCGTCCGGCAGCTCGCCGGGTACCAATCCGGGCGCGGTCAACGGTGTGGATGGCTCGGCGCTCACTGTGCCGGGCAGCACGCTCGTGCCGGTGCTGATCGCCACCGACCCGGCCACGGTGAAGACACAACTCGGCAAGTCGCTGAGCAAGGGGACATTCGGTGACGACGTCAAGGCCTTGCAGCAGCGGCTCTTCGATCTCGGGTTCCAACCGGGCCCCATCGATGGCCAGTTCGGCAGCGGCACGCAGCAGGCGTTGTGGGCCTTCGAGAAACTGGTGCTCCTCACTCCCTTCAGAAGCGCCACCGGCGTGCTCACCAACGACATGTGGCAGACGATGCAGGACAGCATCGTCATCCAGCCAAAACGACTCAACAGCACCCCCACTCACGTCGAGGTGTACCTCGACAAGCAGGTGCTGGTGGTCTTCAAGGACGACAAGGCCGCGTTCATCTCGCACATCTCGTCCGGCGTACTCAATCCTGACGGCACCCCAGCGACGTTCTGTGAGGTAGTCACCATCGACACCGACTCGAATGGCATTGCATTGCCCGAGCCGGTCAAGAAGGGCATCTGCGCCGAGTCGAAGACCCCCGGCGGCGTGTTCAAGTTCACTCGCCGTTACGAGGGCATCCGCGTTGGCCCGCTCGGCGGCATGTTCGACCCGGTGTACTTCAACTACGGCATTGCCATTCATGGCGCCATCAACGTGCCGCTCGAGCCGGCCTCGCATGGGTGTATTCGCATTCCGAAGTTCCTCAGCACTGTGTTTCCGAAGCTGGTGGCAAACGGTGACCAGGTGTGGGTGTGGGACGGCAAGAAGGAGCCCGAGGAGCAGTCGAAGAACGACATGCTGCCCAGCTTCAACCGGCCCGACCCCGCGTACACCACCACCACCAGCTCGACGACAACAACAACGACGATGGCGCCGGCTACGACGGTTGTGGCGACCACCACCACGAAGACTCCGGTGGCCACCACGACCACCAGCACGACGACGACCACCACGGCCGCCGACACCCTCGCTCCCTGATCTCTCCCCGCTCGGTTCGGGTGGCGCCGAAAGGTCTGAGCGGGTCTGAGCGGGTCCTAGCCGACGGAGTCGCGGCAGACGTTGAGGCCGCCGAGCACGCCGGTGCGGAACGCAGAGATCTTCTCGAAGGCGCTGCCGTTCACGTTGGTGTCGGTGCTCTGGTCGCTGCGGGCAATGGCGATGATGACCGCTTCGTCGAGGTCGCCGGCGGAGAGCTGCAAACTGTTTTCGCGCTCCTCCGGGATCGGCGGGATGATGAACGCCACCCAGGCTCCGGTGAGGCAGTCGTTGAACAGTGCTCGTGGTTCGCCCTGTGTCTGGCTGCGCAGGGCAACCTGAATTGCCTCGCTGTAGGCGTTGGAGAACAGGTACCCGACGGACATGTCGCCAGTCAGCGGATCCTGCGACAACTCGAGTGCGAAGTCCTCATCCCAGTAGATGACGTTGTCGGCCGCGCAGAAGACAACATTGCGGTCGTATTGGTTGTCGTCGATGCCTGCGCACGTGGGCAGCGTTCCGTCACTGCTGAACGGTTGCAGGGTCGGGGTGGTGAAGGGAACGCCGTTGGCGGCAGCAAGGTCGGTCCAGAAGAAATCGAGACTGCCGGGAATCAGTGTGACGATGTCGTTGGGGCCGACTTCCGGGTCGATGGTGCTCGTGTCGATGAGCGGCAGGTTGCCTGCGTTGCCGTCGGTGACGTCGAACGGAATGTCGACCAGGTTGCTGAGTCGGTTTTCGGTGAAGAAGGTCTTGCAGCGCAGCACGCCGCCTTCGAAACCGTCCTGGAACGCTCCGACCCGGTCGAAGCCGGTGCCATGTGCGTCAGGGTCGGTGAGACCACCTGTCTCGACTGGGTCGCGCACGTTGATCATCGCGACGAGACCTGATCGGACGTCGGCGTCATCGAACGTGATCAGGTCGCTGCCGCCGCTGGCGACATGCGCGCTCCACGCGCCGGCGAAGCAGTCGGCCTGCTGTTCCTTCAAGAGCCCCGGTTGGTTCCACTCGTCAGCCCGGGCTTGCACGGCGTGACCGAACTCGTGGGCCAGCACGACGGCGACTGCTTCCATGCCAAGGTCGTTGACGAGCGAGGGCAACAGCGAGTCGTCGTCGTAGGCCATGAAGTCGCCGTCGATGCAATAGAACGCGCCGAGGCTGGCGACGTCGTCGTAGCTCGAACTCGCAGTGGTTCCGCAGCCTGGGATGTCTTCGACGCGGCTTGGATAGGCGGCGAAAATGCCGCCAGCCAGCGGCTCGAACTCCGCGCCATATGCCTCGGGGTATGCGTCGTTCCAGAACGACTGGATGTCGCCGAACGCGGTGGTGAGGAACCCGTCGTACGCTTGCTCGGGCTTATCGTCTCCGAAATCGACCACATTAGGAATCACCTCGAACACCGGGTCGTCGATCGTGGGGGTTTCGCTGGGCTGGTTCGGTTGGGTCGGGAAAAGCTCGCCGTTCGAGCCGCTTTGCTGCGACTGGGTGGCCCTGACGCCCGGGTCCGCAGCGCCGCAGGCCGCAACAGTGATTGCTGCGACACCAAGGAGACCCACCAGACGAGCACGCACGAGTCGAGCATACGCCTCGCTCTTGCGCTGAATGCGGGCCAGAATGGCGGGATGTTCTCTGAGACTTCGTCTGCCATCTACCTCGATCGAGTGGAGCGTGCCCGCGCCAGCATGCAGCGATCGGGCATCGATGTGCTGCTGGTATCGGTGGGCAGCGACCTGCCCTACCTCACCGGGTATGAGGCGATGCCGCTGGAGCGGTTGACGATGCTGGTGGTGCCGCGTGACGGCGAGGCGACGCTGGTGATCCCGGGGCTGGAGGCACCCCGAGTGGTGGCCCATGAGGGCGTCTTCGCGCTACGTCCGTGGGGCGAGCTGGAGGACCCCGTGGCCATTGTTGCCGGGCTGGTTGGCCGGCCACGTCGGGCTGCTGTCGGCGACACGATGTGGGCGCGGTTCCTGGTCGACCTGCTCGGCCATTGGGGCAGCAGCGAGACGGAGTACCTGCGCAGCACGTCCGTGATGAACGATTTGCGCATGCGCAAGGACGCGGCCGAGATTGCCGCGTTGCAGGCGGCAGGAGCGGCGGCCGACCGTGTGGCTGCGCAGCTTCATGCAGGTGAGATTCCACTGCTGGGGCGCACCGAGGCCGCTGTCAGTGCTGACATTTCCGCACGACTGATTGCGGAGGGTCATGACGTCGTCAACTTCGCAATTGTCGCAGCGGGGGAGAACGCAGCGTCACCGCACCACCACGCCGGCGACCGCGTGATCGTTGACGGCGACCTGGTGCTGTGCGACTTCGGTGGCACCAAGGACGGCTACTGCAGCGACATCACCCGTTGCGTGACGCTCGGCGCACCGTCAGCGGAGATTGCCGAGGCCTATGCGGTGCTGCACGAGGCGCAGGCAGCGGGCGTTGCTGCCGGTGTTGTTGGGGCGGCGTGTCAGGACGTGGACCGTGCGTCGCGCAAGGTCATCGACGATGCCGGATTCGGCGAGTACTTCATCCACCGCACCGGTCACGGCATCGGCATGGAGGCGCATGAAGACCCGTACATGGTGGAGGGAAACGCACTGCTCATCGAGCCGGGTCACGCGTTCAGTGTCGAGCCGGGCATTTACGTCGCCGGCCGCTTTGGCATGAGGTTGGAAGACATCGTCGTCGCCACCGAGTCGGGTCCGCTCAGCATGAATTCGGCCAACCACGCATTGGTGTCGTTGCGCTAGTCCTTCCAACTTTCGAGGGTTCCGACGACCTGGGGCGCGGGCGTAACCCTCGGGCCCTCGGCTACATGGCGGGGAGTTGGAGGCGGCCTGGGTCAGCGGTTGGGCTGAACAGGGCGAGGTTGACGGCGACGTCGCCGTCGTCCACTCGTGCCACCAGCCCGCTATCGAGCGCGCAGTACACGGCGACGCCGCCAGCCAGGGGTACGTCGACGCAGAGCGCGGGTTGATCGGCGATTGTCTCAACGTGCGGTGTCGTGGGCGCAATCATCGACGTCGCATCTCGGCGGAGACGTGTGGCAGCCTCGGCCGCGTAAAAGTCGATGGTGACGCCGATATCGCTCACGCGAGTCGCGACCAAACCTTCGACGCAAGGTGCCGAATTGTCCTCAGTGCATGTGACAGCGCCGGTGGGCGTTTCGACGTACCGAACGTTGCCGATGGTGACGCTGCGGCTGCCCGCATCCAGGACGACTGTCGCAGTGCTGGTGACATTTCCGAACTTGGTGAGCACGCTGTAGGCGGCCGTCGCCGGGCCGGTAGTTGCAGCATCGAGTTTCTGCAGAACGGCATCGATCGCCGCGTCGCCGGTGGGTGCGCCGGCCGGGAACGGATTGTCGTTGAAGTACGGCCGCTTTCCGGTGAAGCATCCCGTCAACAGCAGTACGACAGCGACGAGGACTGGCAACGTTCTGCGTTTCATTGGTGTGGAGCGTACGGGTGAATGGGCCGCGAGATGGTGTACCGGCCTTAGCCTTCGGGGCGTGATTCGAGTCGATGTCGCCACAGTGCTCCTGCAGTGGGCGGCAGGCGGACTGTTTTTCCTCTGGTTCACCACCCGACGCCGGGTCGTTGGCATCGGGTACGGCTGGCTGCTGCGCGGCACGTACATCCTGATGGCTGCGGGCGCGGCTGCGGCCGGTTTCAAGTTCGGGCTGGTGCCAGAACGTGAGGCGTCGTCCATCGCTGTAGCGGTTGCAGCGTTCGTGGCGCTGGTGGTGTCGGTGGTGCGGCGTAAGGCGGGCGTGACGGGGCAGACCGACGAGCACGATCGTCGCAGCGAACGGGTTGCGGCAATGACCGGTATCGATCGAGGGATCAGCTCGCGCGAGGGCGGCGCCGAGTTCCCACCGTGGCTCGACTTGGTCGCGCCGGTGTTGTCGATCGCCGGATTGGTTGCCGCGTCTGTGGACGCAGGCGGCAACTTCTTCGTGTCGCTGCTGCGAACGTTCGCGGGGGCGGCGTTCCTCGGTTCGGTGACCGATGCGATGCTGCTGGGTCATTGGTATCTGGTGCAGCCTGGTCTGCCTCGCAAGCATCTCAACGATCTGGTGAGGGCGCTCGGCTGGATTTGGCCGATCGAGATCATTGCGCTGCTGCTGCCGATTGGCATGTTCTCGGTGTGGTCCGGCTCGGTCAGTGACGGGTGGGGTGGTCAGCTGGGCTGGTTCTGGGCGGCATGCGCGATTGCGACGCTGGTGCTTGTCATCGTGACGAAGGCGGCGCTGCGCGAGCGCTACTACTCCGCCGTGATGGCCGCGACCGGGTTGCTCTACCTGGCCATCCTCACGGCCTTCGGCACCGACCTAGTCGCCCGAGCCATCCTCGCTGGATAGCTCCGCTTCCGGTCTGGGTTCGTGGCTGCGAGTTTTTGAACCCATGCTCTTGAGGGGGTGGGGGCGGGTCGGTGCCAGGGGTTCGGGCGTCCGCCCGAGGACA
This sequence comes from Ilumatobacteraceae bacterium, assembly GCA_031428795.1. Taxonomy (GTDB): domain Bacteria; phylum Actinomycetota; class Acidimicrobiia; order Acidimicrobiales; family Ilumatobacteraceae; genus UBA668. The sequence continues at coordinate 5,758 of JANOYI010000034.1, forward strand.
AGGGGTGTTTGTTTTGGCCCGGCGGTAACTGCAGTTACCGCCCTCGTGAAACAACTACGCCCTGCTCCGCGGCGACCCGGACCCGGGGCGCCGACCTGCCCACGCCCCTTCAAGAGCATGGGTTCAACGACTCGTGGCCACGACGCCGGACCCTGTGCGAACCAGCTCTCGAAGCGGGCGAGCGTCGAGCCATGCCTGGTCAATGCGGCGAGAGTGCGGCAGACTGGGGTAATGCCGAGACCTATCTGGAGCGGGACGATCAGTTTCGGGCTGGTGGCCATTCCCATCAAGCTTTACAACGGCGTCAGCAAGAAGAATGTCGCGTTCAACCAGCTCGACGACCGCAGCATGAGCCGCATCAAGCTGAAGAAGGTCTCTGCCGACACCGGCGAGGATGTGCCCGACGAGAACATCGTCAAGGGTTACGAGATCTCCAAGGGCCGCTACGTGGTGGTCGACCCCGACGAACTCGAGCCGTTCATCCCGTCGGTCACCAAGTCGATCGAGCTGGAAGAGTTCGTCGACCTGGCCGACATCGACCCGGTGTACTTCGACTCGCAGTACATCGTCGCCCCCGACAAAACCCCCAAGCCCTACGCACTCCTGGCTCGGGCGATGGAGCAGGCCGGCAAGGTGGCCATCGGTCGTTTCGTGATGCGCAACAAGCAGTACGTGGCTGCGCTGCGTGCGGTCGACGGCAAGTTGATGATGAGCACCATGGTGTTCGCCGACGAAGTCGTGCCGATGAGCGCAGTCGACGAGCTGGACTCGCTCGACGACGTGCAGGTCAGCGACAAGGAAGTACTGATGGCCGAGGCACTCGTCACCTCCCTGTCCGCCGCATTTGAGCCGAAGAAGTACCGCGACAACTACCGCGAGCAAGTGCTCGACCTCATCGAACGCAAGGCCGCCGGCGAGCAGTTCGAAGCACCCACAGCTCAAGCCGCGGCACCGCAGGTGATCGACCTGATGGCCGCGCTGGAGGCCAGCGTGAAGGCCGCCAAAGCCGCCCGCGCACGCCACCCTGCTGGCGCACCAGAGATGGCTGAGACGCCGGCGAAGCCCAAGCGCGTGCGCAAGTCGGCGTGAGCACTCGCACCACGGTGGAAGTGGGCGGGCGCGAGCTCAGCCTCAGCAACCTGGACAAGGTGCTCTACCCGGCGTCGGGAACCACACCGGCCACCACGAAGGCCGAGGTCATCGAGTACTACGCCCGCATCGCGCCGACGATGTTGCCGCACCTCGCCGGCCGGTGCATCACGTTGAAACGGTTCCCCGACGGTGTCGAGAAGGAGGGCTTCTTCGAGAAGCGCTGCCCGAAGCACCGGCCGGAATGGATGGGCACTGCGCTCGGCCCGGGAGACCGCAAGGGCGATCTTGCCTACTGTCGAATGGACGAAGCGGCCGGGCTGGTGTGGGCTGCGAACATGGCAGCGCTCGAGTTGCACGTGCCGATGGCCTTGGCCGCGGATCTCGATTCGCCTCGCGCCGTTGTCTTCGACTTCGACCCGGGAGAGCCGGCGGCGATGAAGGAGTGCTGCGAGATCGCAATGCTCGTCCTCGAGATTCTTGGCGCAGTGAACCTGCAGGGTTTCGCCAAGACGTCAGGTTCAAAGGGGCTGCAGCTCTACGTGCCGTTGAACACGCCCTGCACTCACGAGGTGGCTGCTGACTTCGCACTCGCAGTCGGGCAGCTCTTGGAGCATCAGCATCGTGAGCGGGTCACGACCACGATGGCGAAGGCCGTGCGCCCGGGCAAGATCTTCGTCGACTGGAGCCAGAACGCGCGGTTCAAGACCACCATCGGTGTCTACTCCATGCGCGCCCGCCCGCAGCCGACATGCAGTACTCCGGTGTCGTGGGATGAAGTGTCAGACTGCGCGGAAGGTGGCCCCGAGCTGCGCTTCACCTGGAAGGACGTCCTGGCACGGGTCGAAGAACTCGGTGACCTCTTCGAACCCGTGCTGACCCTCCAGCAATCCCTCCCCGGCGGGTAGGTTGCTGCCGTGACTGCTCGGCTGACCACGCTTCTTCTCAGTGATTTTGCGCAGGTGCGGGAACGGTTGTTGTTTGTCAGCTCGGGTGGCATCAGTCGGGTGGTGCAGTCGGCGTTTCCGGCGCACCCTCGAATTCACCTGGCGATGATGGTGCATCTGCCCGCGGGCTCGCTCGGCGTCACCCATCAGGTTCAGATCAAGCTGAAGTACCCCGACCAGGCGGCGACCATTGCGCAGATCGACATCACGATCAACGTCGACACTGTGCCCGGCGCGAACCCTGGCGAAGGCATCAACGTGCCACAGGTGATCGACCTGTCGCCGATCACATTCCCGCATCCTGGACAAGTGGACGTGCAGGTTTCGATCAACGACGAGCCGGACGGCGATCTCACCTTCTGGATGCTGCAGGCATAACCTGCGGGCATGCGCGACATCGCCCGCACCATCTACGACGACGAACACGAGCAGTTCCGCAGCGCCTTTCGCGGCTGGCTCGACAAAGAAGTCGTTCCCAACCACGAGCAGTACGAGCGCGACGGCATCACGCCGC
>JANOYI010000035.1:0-19829 GCA_031428795.1 Ilumatobacteraceae bacterium
GGAACTGTACGAACTGGTACTCGCTGCACAGGTGGCCGGAGTGGCAGCGGTTGCGCCCGGGCTGACGACGAAGGAACTCGACGCAGTGTGCCGAGGCATCATCACCGAGGCGGGTTATGGCGACTGGTTCACGCACGGCACAGGCCACGGCGTGGGCCTTCTCATCCATGAGGACCCCTTTGTCAATCGGGCCGGCGAGGCCACATTGCAGGTCGGCGACGTAGTGACCGTCGAGCCAGGCGTCTATCGTGAAGGTTTCGGCGGCATTCGAGTAGAAGACCTGGTGGTTGTCACCAGTGCAGGATGCCGCGTTCTCACTTCATCTCCGAAGGATTCACCGTGCCCGCCATCTCCACCAACGATCTGAAGAACGGCATCACGCTGGAAATCGACAAGGTCCTGTACCAAGTTGTCGAGTTCCAGCACGTCAAGCCGGGCAAGGGCGGTGCGTTCGTTCGCTCCAAGCTGCGCAACCTGCGCAACGGCGCCGTGATCGACAAGACGTTCAACGCAGGTGTGCGCGTCGAGCAGGCGTTGATGGAAAAGAAGGACATGCAGTTCCTGTACCGCGACGCCGACATGTACGTCTTCATGGACCAGGAGACGTACGACCAGGAGAACGTTGCCCCGACGGCGCTGGGCGACGCAGCCGACTACATGGTCGAAAACTCGGTCGCGCAGATTGCGTTCTACAACGGTGAAATCATCACTGTTGAAATCGCACCGTCGGTCGAGCTCAGCATCTCCGACACCGAGCCTGGCATCCAGGGCGACCGCGTCAGCGGGGCCCGCAAGCCGGCCACCCTGGAGACCGGCAAGACCATCCAGGTTCCCCTGTTCATCAACCCGGGCGACCGGGTGAAAGTCGACACCCGCTCCGGCGAGTACATGACCCGAGTCTGATCGGATGGCTCGCCAGCGCAACCGCGCGCCTCGGTCACACGGTCACAGCGGCCCCGACGACATTCGAACCGACGCCCGCGAGCGGGCGCTCATCCTTCTGTACGAAGCCGAGTCGAAGGGCATTGCGCCCAGCGAAGTGCTCGCAGCGCAGATCTCACCGGCCGACGAGCTGACCACGCTGTTGGTGGAGGGGGTCGAGTCGAACAAGGAACAGCTCGACGAGGTCATTGCTGCCCACGCCAAGGGTTGGTCGCTGCAACGCATGCCAACGCTCGATCGCAACGTGTTGCGTATCGCCTCCTTTGAGCTGATGTCGCGCCCCGATGTGCCCGTCGCTGTAGTGCTCGATGAGGCCGTCGAGCTGGCCAAGCGTTTCAGCACCGACGATTCGGGCCGCTTCGTCAACGGTGTGCTTTCCGCCGTGGTTCCGGTGCTGCGCGCCGAGTGATCAATGGTCGACGAGCCTGATCAGTCCGGCGAGCCACATCGCCTGGTAGCCATGGGAGCTGCGGCAGCGACGGCGGTGGTCGAACGTGCGAAGCGAGTCACCGCGTGGCAGGCGCTGTTTGCAGGAATGCTCTTCCTGTACGTCGTCTATTTCACGAAGGTCAGCATCGAGGTACACGACGGGTTAGGCAGCTCCAGCTACGACGTCGGCCTCTACCAACAGGGTGTCTGGCTGCTCGGCCAAGGCGAGGCGCCCTTCGTGACCCTGATGGGTCGCAACATGTTCGGTGACCACGCGTCGGTCATCTTGCTGTTGGTGGCACCGATCTATCGGTTGTTCCCGGAAGCCAGCACTCTCTACTTCCTCCAGAGCCTGTTCATCGCACTCGGTGCGTTGCCGGTGTTTCTTGCTGCTCGCAAGCGACTTGCCAGCGAGGGCATGGCTGTCGCTCTGGCAGCTTCTTTCCTGCTGCATCCCGCTGTCGGCTGGACCAACCGCGAGAACTTCCACCCGGACAGCTTCGTCGCCTTCTTCGTCGGCATGGCCATCTACGGGGCCTTGGAGCGCAAGTGGAGGCTGTACTGGGTGTTCGTGATCCTCACTATCCTGGTGAAGGAAGACGTTGTTCTTGTGTTGTTGCCGCTGGGCATCTGGGTCGCAATGAAGCGCGACCGTCGTATCGGCGTGGCGACGATGATGGCCACAGTCGGTGCCACCCTGCTGGGCATGTTCGTACTGATGCGGTCGCTGATCGGTGTGCCGACGCGTAATGCGTGGCGCATCCCGTTCGGTGGTCCGGGTGGCCTGATACGCGAGGCCATCGAGCGGCCTGGCAACGTCATCGATCACTTTCGCAGCGACAACCGACCGTTCTACTTCTGGCAGATGACGTTCCCGGTGGCGTTTGTGTTCGCTCGTCGTCCCGGGTTGGCATCGGTCAGCTTGCTTGTCATTGGTACCAACATGCTCAGCACCTTCTGGTACCAGTACCACCTGGAGTACCACTACTCGCTGATTGCGGTGCCGGCCATCGTGCTGGGCACAGTGCACGCGCTGGAGCTGGTTGGTCGTCAGTGGCGTCGCCGCCTGGTGGGCCTCGTGAGCCTGACCTCAGTGTGGGCGTGTCTGATGTGGGGTGTTGTGCCGTTGGGCAGCATTCTGACGCCCGGCGCCGACGACCCGATCGGACGCGCGCTGCCGTACTACTGGCCAGCGGACCACCCGGTCGCCGTCGCCGCCCGCGAGATATTTGATGAAGTTCCGGCTGACGCCTCGGTCGCCGCCTATCACGCGCTCACGCCGCACCTCGCCGAACGCAAGCTGATCTACCAGTTCCCGAACCCATTCCGAGTGGTTCTGTACGGCGTCGGCACCTCGCAGGAAGAAGCGCGGGCGTGCCTGCCAACGGCCAATGATCTCGAGTACGTGATGCTGCAGGCCGCGATTCCGGAGGACCTGGAAGCCGACTGGGCCACCGTGTCTCGCGACTTCGAGGTTGCCGCCGGGAACGAGTATTGGACGTTGTTTCACCGTGTACGCAACGATGTGAAGTGCGTACTGACGGAAGGTGACCGATACCCGCATCTGGTCACCTCTGTCGGCTAGCCTGCACTCCCGACCGTGAAACGGGTCCTGTGAGGCCCGTACGGCAGGAGCAAAGAATGCGCGCTGTATTTCAGCCACACCCATTGCATATTCGTGCACTAGAGTGCATGAATATGCAAACCATGTCGAGCTATCCAGCTGGTTCCCATGCGTGAGGCGGCACTCGTTCTGGCCGATGGCAGCGTCTTCGAAGGCGAGCTCATTGGTGCCGACCCCGTTGGTGGGGTCGCCGGTGGGGAAGTGGTGTTCAACACTGTGCTCACCGGCTACCAGGAAGTCATCACCGACCCCAGCTACGCGGGGCAAATCATCACGTTCACGTATCCGCACATCGGCAACTACGGCATCAACGACGCAGACTTCGAGTCCGATCGACCGTTCTGCCGCGGTGTCATCGTGCGCGAGATGGCCCGTCGCTACAGCAACTTCCGCTCGGAAGGCTCGCTGGACGACATGCTGCGCCGGTTCCAGGTCAGCGGCATCGCCGGTATCGACACGCGCCGTCTCACGCGCTTGCTGCGCGACGCCGGCGCGATGCCCGGCGCATTCGGAACAGCCGACGAGGCGACCTTGCGTGCAGCGGCATACGCCGAGAAGGGCACCGACGGCGTCGATCTTGTCGCCGAGGTAACAACCGCACAGCGCTACACCGTGCCCGCCCTCGACTCTTCTGCGCGTCGAATCGTCGCGTTCGACTTCGGTATCAAGCGCACGATCGTGCATCACCTCAGCGGTCTTGGCACCGTCGAGGTCGTACCTGCATCCACCACAGCTGCAGAAGTTCTCGCGCTGCAGCCCGACGGCGTCTTTCTCTCCAACGGTCCCGGCGACCCGGCCATGGTCGGCTACGCGTCGGACTCCATTGCCGAACTGCTGGGCCAGGTGCCGATCTTCGGGATATGCCTCGGCCACCAGTTGCTGAGCCGAGCGTTGGGCGGCGACACGTTCAAGCTGCCCTATGGCCACCACGGTGGCAACCACCCGGTTCGCCACGAGGCCACCGGCCATGTCGAGATCACCAGTCAGAACCACAATTTCTGCGTCGACCCGGCCAGCCTTGCGGGCAAGGTAGAGGTCACGCACCTCAACCTCAACGACTTCACGAACGAAGGAATGCGAGTGCTCGGAGCCCCCGCCTTCAGCGTCCAGTACCACCCTGAAGCGGGCCCCGGCCCACATGACAGCCGGTATCTGTTCGAGATGTTCTCTGACTTGATGGGGGCGCGAGTCTGATGCCGAAGCGCACCGACATCCACAGCATTCTCATCATCGGCTCCGGCCCAATTGTCATTGGCCAGGCGTGCGAGTTCGACTACTCGGGCACTCAGGCATGCCGAGTTTTGAAGGAGGAGGGCTACCGCGTCATTCTCGTCAACTCCAACCCGGCCACCATCATGACCGACCCCGATTTCGCCCACGCGACCTACGTCGAGCCCATCACGCCCGATGTGGTCGCCAAGATCATCGAGCGCGAGAAGCCCGACGCGGTGTTGCCGACCTTGGGCGGTCAAACGGGTCTCAACACCGCCATGGCGCTCTACGAGATGGGTCTCATCGGGGTCCCGGGCACGCCGGAGATGATCGGCGCAAACGCGCTCTCGATCGCAACCGCCGAGGACAGGGGACTGTTCAAGGAAGCGATGATCGAGATCGGTCTGAAGGTTCCTCCCAGCGGCATCGCCCATGACATGGACGATTCGCGAGCAGTGCTGGCCGAAATCGGCCTGCCGTGCATTATTCGTCCGGCGTACATCCTTGGCGGCCGCGGCACCGGCATCGCCAGCACAGCCGAAGAGTTCGAGACGCTGGCTGCCAACGGCCTCGCTGCCAGCCCGATCAGGGAAATCCTGATTGAGAAGAGCATCGCCGGTTGGAAGGAATATGAGCTGGAGGTCATGCGTGATTGCGCCGACAATTGCGTCATCATCTGCAGCATCGAGAACGTCGACCCGATGGGGGTGCACACGGGCGACAGCATCACGGTGGCACCGGCGCAGACACTCAGCGATGTCGAGTACCAACAGATGCGTGACGCAGCCATCGCCTGCATTCGTCGGGTCGGTGTCGAGACCGGTGGCAGCAATGTTCAGTTCGCGGTGAATCCTGCGAATGGTGATCAGGTCGTCATCGAAATGAACCCGCGCGTCTCGCGGTCGTCTGCGTTGGCCTCGAAGGCAACGGGTTTCCCGATCGCGAAGATCGCCGCCAAGCTGGCCGTGGGATACACGCTCGACGAAATCTCCAACGACATCACGTCCACCGACGAGCGCTCTACGCCTGCGAGCTTCGAGCCGTCCATTGACTACGTGGTCACTAAGATCCCGCGCTGGGCCTTCGAGAAGCTGCCGGGTACGTCTGGCGTGCTGGGCACTCAGATGCAATCCGTCGGGGAAGCAATGAGCATCGGCCGCACGTTCACCGAGAGTCTGCAGAAGGGTCTGCGGTCGTTGGAGCAGGGCCGTTACGGCCTGGGCTGCGACCCCGCCGAGGCTCAGCTGGAGGAGCGCAGTGACGACGATCTGTTGGCCGCTGTCAGCATCCCCACACCGGATCGGCTGTTCCAGGTAGGTGAACTGTTGCGCCGTAGCGTGTCGATCGACCGCATCTACGCAGCCTGCCGCATCGACCACTGGTTCCTCGACCAGATGCAGCAGATCATGGAAGAGCGGGTTGCGTTCACCGATGCAGGCATCACTGGCATGTCGCCTCGTATGTGGAAGCGTGCCAAGCAATTCGGCTTCAGCGATGCGCAGATGGGCTTCGCGTGGGGCATCGATGAGCTCGATGTCCGGGCTGCCCGCGAGGCCGCCGGCGTGCTCCCGACCTACAAGACGGTCGACACCTGTGCTGCCGAGTTCGCTGCTGAGACGCCGTATCACTACAGCACCTGGGAAGACGAGAACGAGGTTCGGCCCAGCGACCGACCACGGGTCGTCATTTTGGGCAGCGGTCCCAACCGCATCGGCCAGGGCATCGAATTCGACTACTGCTGCGTGCACGCCTCGTTCGCACTCCGCGATGCGGGCTTTGAGACGGTGATGGTGAACTGCAACCCGGAGACCGTCAGTACCGACTACGACACCAGCGATCGCTTGTACTTCGAGCCGCTGACCCGTGAGGACGTTCTCAATGTCATTGCTGCGGAGACGGCCGCATCCGGGGGAGTGGCTCCGAAGGTCATCGTCTCGCTCGGTGGGCAGACCCCGCTGAAGTTGTCCGGTCAGTTGCCCGTAGAGCTCATCGCCGGCACTTCACCGGCGTCCATCGACCTTGCCGAGGATCGCGAGAAGTGGAGTGCGTTGTGTACCGACCTGCACATCCCGCAGCCTCCCGGCGGCACGGCCACCGATCTTGAGCAGGCACTGACCATCGTCGATCAGGTCGGCTTTCCGGTGCTGGTGCGTCCGAGTTACGTTCTCGGCGGCCGGGCGATGCAGATCGTCCACGACCGCAATCACCTTGCGCGGGCGATGGCCGAGCTGGCGGGCTTCGGCTCGCTGGGTAAAGAGGGAGGGCTCTCCGCCGAGCGGCCTGTGTTGATCGACCGGTTCCTTGAGGACGCCACGGAGGTCGATGTCGACGCGATCCGCGATCACACCGGCGAAGTGCTCATCGGTGGAGTGATGGAACACGTCGAAGAAGCGGGCGTGCACAGCGGCGACAGCGCATGCGCCATCCCGCCCCAGACGCTGCCCGGTTGGGTGGTGGAAGTCATCGAGGCCTACACCACTGCTATCGCCAACGCACTCGATGTGCGCGGGCTCATCAACGTTCAGTACGCAGTGCTGGGCACGACGGTCTACGTCATCGAGGCCAACCCGCGCGCCAGCCGCACGGTTCCCTTCGTGGCGAAGGCCACCGGCGTTCCGTTGGCGAAAGTGGCCAGCCGGGTCATGCTCGGAGCCACCCTTGCCGAACTGCGCGTCGAAGGCCTGCTTCGCCCGCCAAGCCAGCATGGCCACGTCGCCATCAAGGAGGCTGTGCTGCCGTTTAGCCGGTTCCCAGAGGTCGACACGGCGCTGGGCCCGGAGATGCGCAGCACCGGCGAAGTGATGGGCATCGATACGACCTTCGGAAAGGCGTTCTTCAAGGCCGAACTGGCGGCCGGCACCCTGCTACCTACCGAGGGGACCGTGTTCCTGTCGCTGGCCGACGGCGACAAGCCGGCGGGTCTGGTGGTCGCGGCGCGTCTTCGCGAGCTGGGGCTGAAGATTGCGGCGACCAAGGGTACCTGCGAATACCTCGGCCGCTTCGGCATCACAGTCGACCAGGTCGTCGGCAAGATTTCAGACGGCCATGGCATCAATGCGGTGAAGTTGATCGAAAGCGGGGAGATCGCGTTCGTCGTCAACACACCGCAGGGCCGTGGCGGGCGAACCGACGGGGAGCAAATTCGCAAGGCGGCCAACAGCCATCACGTCAGCTCGGTCACCACCGTCGAAGCAGCTCTGGCAGCGGTTCAGGGCATGGCCGAAATGGTCGGCCGCGAGATCAACGTCCGATCACTCCAAGAGTTTCACGCATGAGCGCTAGCTCGGCCGTGCAGATCGGGTCGCTGACGTTGCCGGCACCGGTGATGACAGCCTCTGGCACGGCCGGGCACGGCGCCGAACTTTCGCCGTACATGGACCTTTCAGCCTTGGGCGCCGTAGTGGTCAAGTCGTTGGCTGCGTACGAGTGGGGCGGCAACCCTTCCCCTCGGGTTCATCCAGCAGGTGTGGGGATGATCAACGCTGTCGGCTTGCAGGGGCCGGGGGTGGCCTTTTGGCTCGCCGAGGAGTTGCCAGCACTCGTCGCAACGGGCGCGCGGATCGTCGCGAGCATTTGGGGTCGGTCGGTGGAGGACTTTGCGCAGGCGGCTGCCCAACTCGCCGACGCGCCGTCGTCGGTGATTGCGGTCGAGGTCAACTTGTCCTGCCCCAACTTGGAAGGCCGTCGCGGCATCTTCGCTCACGATGCAGTGCTGTCCGCCGAAGTGATCGCGGCGACCGCCGTGTGCGGCCGGCCACGGTGGGCCAAGCTCAGCCCGAACACTGACCGAGTGGTGGACGTGGCTGCGGCCGTCAGCGAAGCCGGGGCCGAGGCGATCACGCTGTCAAACACGCTGCTGGGAATGGTGCTGGACCCGGCTACCGGCCTACCCGCATTGGGTGCCGGGGGTGGCGGGTACAGCGGTCGGCCTGTGCACGCGGTAGCAGTTCGAACGGTGTACGACGTGCACGCAGCACTGCCGCACGTTCCAATCGTTGGTGTCGGCGGTGTGGCAAACGGGTGGGATGCTGCGGAACTGATGCTGGCCGGTGCCAGCGCGGTGCAGGTGGGGACGGCCACGTTCGCGGACCCCGCAGCACCTCAAAAGGTGCAACGCGAGCTGCTGGCGTGGTGCGTGATGCACGGTGTCGGGCCCGGCGAGCTAACCGGGCTTGCTCACCGCGGCGGGCTGGTGTCGTCGCCCAACGCGTGATTGTCATCGCGCGAGACCCTGACAGCGCTAGGGTCAGCTCATGGCAACTCCTCCGCAACTCACCCCTGAACAGCGTGCCAATGCTCTGGCCAAGGCCGCTGAGGCTCGCGTCGCTCGCGCCGAGCTCAAGAACCAGCTCAAGATGGGCTCCGTCACGCTCGCCGAGGCTCTCGAATCCACCAGCAGCACCGTCGGCAAGCTAAAGGTCGAATCGTTGTTGCAGTCCCTTCCGGGCGTCGGCAAGGTGAAGGCGAAGGCAATCATTGCGTCGGTCGGCATCGCCGACAACCGACGCGTGCAGGGACTCGGAGCGCAACAGAAGGCCGCATTGCTCAAGATGTTTGAACAGCACGGTCAGTGAGGCCATGGCAGCCAACACTGCCGACTCCACTTCGCTGATCTTCATCGTCTCCGGCCCCGGGGGCGTAGGGAAGGGCACCATCGTCAACGCGCTCGCCGAGCGCGACCAACAGCTGTGGCTCAGCCGTTCATGGACAACGCGGGCACAGCGACCCGGTGAGAGTGACGCCGCGTATGTCTTTGCCGATCGCGGAGCGTTCGAAGCCCGCATCGCAGCGGACGGGTTCTTGGAGTGGACCAACTTTCTGGGCAACTACTACGGCACCCCGCGGCCGGAGGCCGTTCCCGGGCGCGACGTGGTCTTGGAAATCGAGGTCGGCGGCGCCAAACAGGTGAAGGCGCTGCACCCGGAAGCCGTGCTGATCTTTGTGTTACCGCCCACACGCGAGGAGCAGCAACGACGGCTGCGTGGCCGCGGCGACGCCGAAAACAAGGTCGCCGAGCGTTTGCAGAAGGCGCTTGATGAGGAGCCGGTGGGGATGGCGCTGGCCAACCACGTCGTGGTCAACGACGATTTGGAGCGAACGGTGGGGGAGATGATGCAGATCATCGGTCACCATCGCATGCTCCGGTAGTTCCTGCCGGTAGGATTCAGCGCTGTTTTCAGGAGGCTTGCAGATGTCCACGCGTTCGTTCGACACCATGATCAATCCGCAGATCGAGGAGCTTCTCGACCGCGTCGATTCGAAGTTCTCGCTCGTCACACTGGCCGCTCGTCGCGCCCGCCAGATCAACAGCTACTTCAACCAGCTGGGTGACGGCCTGGGCCACATGGTGCCGCCTCAGGTCAGTTCGGTGGCCCGCAAGCCGCTCAGCATCGCGTTCGAAGAGATCGCCGCCGACAAGATCGAGCGCGCTGCTCACGCAGACCGCGTCGAAGAAGTCGCCGACGCCGACGACGCCACGGCCTGACCGCCTTCGTCGGCGCGGCTGAAACGACTCGACGGATCGTCATGCTCGCCGGAAAGCGCATTGTTCTCGGAGTCACCGGTGGCATCGCGGCGTACAAGGCCGTCGAGGTGTGCCGTCGCTTGGTCGACGCTGGCGCGCATGTCGTGCCAGTGATGACAGCGGGGGCCGAGCGCTTCATCGGTCGTAGCACGCTCTCGGCCCTAGCCAGTGAGCCCGTTCAAACCAGCCTGTGGAACGAAGCCAGCCCCATCCCGCACACGCGGCTGGGGCAAACTGCCGACCTCATCGTGGTCGCGCCGGCCACTGCACGTCTGCTGGCTGCCTATGCCGCAGGACTCAGTACCGACTTGCTGACCAACACGCTGCTCGCCACCCGTGCGCCCGTGGTGGTCTGCCCTGCCATGCACACCGAAATGTGGGAGCACCCGGCGGTGCAGGCCAACGTCGCCACCCTGCGCGCCCGTGGCGTGCACATCGTCGAGCCCGAGGCTGGGCGCCTAGCCGGCGGCGACGTCGGGGCAGGGCGGCTCGCCGCGCCGGAGGCCATTGTTGCGGTAATTGACGCTGTGCTCTCGAAGGGCGATCTCGACGGCCTGCACGTCGTGGTCTCCGCGGGTGGCACTCGCGAGCCCATCGATGCGGTTCGGGTTATCGCCAACCGCAGCAGCGGAAAGCAGGGGTATGCGCTTGCGGCCGAGGCAGCGGCCCGCGGCGCGCAGGTGACGCTTGTGTCCACCGTGCATTTGCCGGTGCCCGCTGGTGCCACGGTTGTGGCTGTCGAAACAGCGGCGCAAATGCAATCCGTGCTCGAAGGGCTGGCGCCCGGGGCCGACGTCATCGTGATGGCAGCCGCCGTTGCCGACTTCCGCCCTGTGGTCGCTTCCACCGGCAAGCTGAAGAAGGATCAGGGTATTCCGCAGATAGTGCTCGAGCCCACGCCCGACATTCTCGCCGGTCTCGGCGCGACCAAGCCAGCCGGCCAGACCCTGGTTGGTTTCGCAGCCGAAACCGGCGATCTCTTGGCCAACGCGTCGGGCAAACTGCAGCGTAAGCAGCTCGATCTGATTGTCGCCAATGATGTCGGCGCGGCCGGCGTGGGCTTTCAGCACGATACGAATGCGGTCACATTGCTGACCGCTGGCGGCATGACCATCACGGTTCCGCTCTCCGACAAAAGAGCAATTGCCAAGGCCGTTCTCGATACTGTGGTCGAGATTCGTGGCAGCAAGACCCCGTCACAGTCCACACTTCCAACTGCATGAGGAGCCTCACCCCGTGAGCAGCTATACCTTCACCTCCGAGAGCGTGACCGAGGGTCACCCCGACAAGATGGCCGATCAGGTCAGCGATGCGGTACTCGACGCAATCTTGGCGGAAGACCCTCATGGTCGTGTTGCCTGTGAAACGCTGCTCACCACGGGCCTGTGCGTCGTTGCCGGCGAAATCACCACCTCCGCCTACGTCGACATCCCGAAGTTGGCCCGCGAAGTCATCAACGACATCGGCTACAACAACGCCCTCTACGGCTTCGACGGCAACACCTGTGGTGTCATCGTCAGCATCGACGAGCAGAGCGTCGACATTGCCCAGGGAGTCGACAAGAGCGAGGAAGTTCGCTCCACCGGCAACGCCGAGGACCAGCTCGAGCTACAGGGCGCCGGCGACCAGGGAATGATGTTCGGCTACGCGTGTGACGAGACGCCCGACCTGATGCCGATGCCCATCTGGATGGCGCACCGCCTGGCCGAGCGCCTCAGTGAGGTTCGCAAGGCTGGTGCCGTGCCGTATCTGCGCCCCGATGGCAAGACCCAGGTCACGGTCGAGTACGAGAACGGCAAGCCAGTGCGCCTGTCTCACGTGCTCATCAGCACACAGCACCAAGACGGCATTGACCGCGACACCGTGATCCGCCCCGACCTCATCGAGCAGGTCATCCGCCCGATCGTCCCCGCGCAGTTCGCCGACGACAACTACGCCGTCCACATCAACCCCACCGGCAAGTTCGTCATTGGTGGTCCACACGGCGACACAGGCCTCACTGGCCGCAAGATCATCGTCGACACCTACGGTGGCATGGGCCGCCACGGTGGCGGCGCCTTCAGTGGTAAGGATCCCAGCAAGGTCGACCGCTCGGCTGCGTACGCAGCTCGCTGGGTCGCCAAGCACGTCGTCGCATCCGGGGCGGCAACTCGTTGCGAAGTGCAGGTGGCGTACGCCATCGGCATGGCGCACCCGGTCAGCATCCTGGTCGAGACGTTCGGCACCGAGACGGTCGAGAACGCGAATATCGTGCAGGCGGTGCGCGACGTGTTCGACCTTCGCCCCGGTGCCATCGTGCGCGACCTAGATCTGAAGCGCCCGATCTACCGCAAGACCGCTGCCTACGGTCACTTCGGTCGCAACCTGCCCGAGTTCACATGGGAACAGGTCAGCCGTCTCGACGATTTCATGCGCGCCGTCGGCGTCTGAGCCTCTGACGTTGACTGTCATTTGAGTAACCAGGTCGAGCCGCTGGTCGCTCGGGTCGTCCCCGACGTCACCGGGCTCGACAAACAATTCGATTACCTCGTCCCAGCGAGCCTTCGCGATCGCATTGCGGTGGGCTCGCTGGTCCGCGTTGTGCTCCATGGTCGTCGCATCGGTGGCTGGGTTGTGGATCTCGGCGCCCCCGAGGCCGACCGGCCGGTGTCGTCATTGATCGAGATCGCCAAGTTTTCCTCGGTCGGGCCAAGCGCCGACGTGATCGAATTGGCGCGCTGGGCGGCCATTCGATGGGGCGCTCCACGTATCCGGCCGTTTCTGGTCGCGGCGTCCCCGCCTTCGATGGTGACTGGACTGCCGCTGACGCGGCGGTCCTTTACCAGCGGGGAGCCAGTCGCCAGTGGCGTACGCCGGGTCCCACCCTTGGTCGATCCGCTGCCGATGGTGACTGAGGTGGCCCGCTGCGGCCCGTGCATCGTGGTGCACCCCACGCCTTTGGCGGCACGTGCGATTGCCAGCCGGTTGCGCAAGGCCGGCCTACGGGTCGCATTGCTGCCCGATGACTGGGCGCTGGCGGCAGCAGGCGTCGACGTGGTGGTCGGCGGTCGCAGTGCCGTGTGGGCGCCATGCCCGGGCATCCACAACCTGGTAGTGCTCGACGAACACGACGAGGCATTGCAGGACGAGCGGTCGCCCACGTGGCATGCGCGCGACGTGGCGATCGAGCGCGCGGCACAGGCTGGCGCCGGTTGTGTGCTGATATCGCCAATCCCGACCGCGGCTGCGTTGCGATGGGCGGGGGACCGGATCGTCGACTCCTCTGTGTCCGTCGCCGTCGCCGGTTGGCCGTTCATCGACGTGGTGGACCGCAGCGATGAGGAGCCGTGGAAACGGTCGCTGATCAGTTCCCAGCTGATTGCTTCGCTGCGCGACCCGGGTCAACGAGTGGTGTGTGTGATCAACACCGTCGGGCGCGCCCGCCTATTGGCGTGTCGCGCGTGTCGATCGCTGCAACGCTGCACGCACTGCGACGCGGCGGTAGCTCAGCGCGACGATGGCACCTTGGCGTGTGGTCGCTGCGGCACAACGCGCCCGTTGGTGTGCCAGCAGTGCGGCTCCAGCGCTATGGCGTTGATGAAGCCAGGGGTCACCCGGTTACGCGAGGAGCTGGAGGCCGCGGCCAATCGTCCGGTGATCTCGGTGACGGGCGACTCCGACGAGTTGGCCACAGGCGATGTGTACGTCGGCACTGAGGCTGTGCTGCATCGTGTGCGCGGCGTCGACGTGGTGGCCTTCTTGGACTTTGACGCCGAGTTGCTCGCTCCGCGATATCGGGCTGCCGAGCAGGCCATGGCACTGCTGGTGCGGGCCGGCCGGTTGGTTGGCAGGCGCAGCGGTGGCGGCAAGGTGCTGGTGCAGACGTTCGTGCCCGACCACGAGGTGATTGTCTCCGCACAGCGGGCGCAGCCGGAACGAGTGGCCGAGAGTGAGTTGGCACGGCGGCATGTGCTGGGATTGCCTCCGTTTCGGGCACTGGCGGCAGTCGAAGGCGCCGACGCAGTTGAGTTCGCGACGGCAGTCGGGTTGGAATTTGCTACCACCACGAAGGGCGTACTGATCCGCGCGGAAACATGGGACGAGCTCGGCCACGCCTTAGCGGAAACCCCAAGGCCCAAAGGCTCCCGCCTGCGAGTAGCAGTAGACCCACCTCGTCAATAGCCGCCCGCCGGTTCCGACGGACGAAGTGACGCGGTTTCTTCCCTCAGCCGCTGAGTGCCGACGTGAAAGCGCGTCAGTTCGCTGGATTTGCTTGAAGGATTCGGTAGCCGGCGGACGAGGCAAGTCGGGTGGTGAGATAGCCCTGGGTACCCAGCCATGTCTGCAACGAGTCACTGCCGAGGTGTTTGTGCACCACCAGGACGGCACTGCCGCTGGGTGAGAGCTGACCGAACCAGCGCAGCAGCATCGCGTGAAGCGCTGGCTTGCCAATGCGAATGGCCGGGTTGCTCCAGATCGTCTCGAACCGGATGTCGACAGGCACGTCGTCGGGCGCACAGACCGTCACGTTGCCAATCCCGTTGCGTTCGGCATTGTCTCGACACAGGCCCCGGGCGCGTTCGTTGACATCGACTGCCCACACGGTGGCGGCAGGTGAGCGGCGAGCCATGGTGAGCGCGATCGCGCCGGTCCCGCACCCAATGTCGAGCAGGTTGCCGGTGGCGCTGGGAGAGGGCACCTGCAACAGCAGCAGTTTCGTCCCGGAGTCCACCCTGTCGTAGCCGAACACGCCCCGGTCGGTCGTCAAGGTGAGCTGCATGTCCGGCAACGACAGATGCACGTCGCGCGGTGAAGAGTCGGTAGTCGGCTCCTCATCAAAATAATGCGACCCAGCAGCAGTCATGACGAACCACGAGCCTATGGCGGCTCAGTCAGTTCGATTGGGGATTGGTCGCTAGCCTTATGGGCCATGGCGTATGACATCCGCACCTACGGTGACCCGGTACTGAAGTCGCAGGCTTCTGCCGTCACCGAGATCAACGGCAAGATCGCTCGCCTCGTCGATGACATGTTTGACACGCTCTACGACAGCGACTCGGGCATTGCCCTCGCGGCGCCGCAGATTGGCGTGCAGAAGCAGATTGTGGTGTGGGACATCGATGATCAGCCGATGGCGCTGATCAACCCGGTGGTTGTCGAAAGCGGTGGCGAGTGGGTGTACAGCGAAGGCTGCCTCAGCATCCCCGACCTGTACGTCGACATTCTGCGGCCCAATCAGGTGCTCGTGCGTGGCCTCGACATCGACGGCAACGAGATCGAGATCGAAGCCGACGAGCTGATGGGCCGCATGTTCCAGCACGAGATCGACCATCTCAACGGTGTGCTGATGTTCGACCGGATGACACCCGACCAGCGCAAGACTGCGATGGTGGAGTACCGCAAGCTGCAGGAGCCCTCCGCGGCCCCGATGCAGCGCCGCCTGCGCCTGTCGTGAATCTCTTGTCGTGAGGCTCGCCTACTTCGGTACCCCCGAGATGGCGGTTCCGCCACTGCAGGCCCTCGTTGCGGCTGGCCACGACGTCGCGTTGGTGGTGACACGCGTCGACAAGCGCCGCGGCCGCGGCAGCGAACTGAGCCCGAGCCCGGTGAAGGCGGCAGCGCTCGAACTCGGGCTGCCGGTCTCTCACTCCGTCGACGACGTGCTAGGCCGCGATATCGAACTGGGCGTCGTCGTCGCGTTCGGCCAGCTGATCAAGCCTCATGTGCTCACCGAAGTGCCAATGGTGAACATGCATTTCTCGCTGCTGCCACGCTGGCGCGGCGCTGCCCCTGTCGAACGCGCGCTGCTGGCTGGCGACACCGAGACCGGTGTGTGCCTGATGCAGCTGGAGGAGGGTCTGGATACCGGGCCCATCTACGACACGGTGCGTCTGCCGATTGCGGCAACGGCAACCGCCGACGACCTTCGTCGCGACCTCGTCGCAATTGGCACTGATCAGCTTGTCCGCTGTCTCGCTGCGCCACTTGCACAGCCAGTTCCACAGCAAGGTGAGCCGCTCTACGCAGCGAAGATTCGCCCCGAAGAGCTACGCATCGATTGGTCACAGCCGGCGGAGCACATCAATCGACTGGTACGTCTCGGTGGCGCTTGGACGACTTTTCGTGAGAAGCGCCTGAAGGTGTTGGCGGTGTCATCCGGAGAATCGGAGGACGACGCGTGGGAACGGTCAGCGGAGCAACCGCTGCCCGGCCTGCGGCTCGTGACCGTCCAACCGGAGGGCAAGGGCCCCATGCCCTACGCCGACTTTGCGCGCGGCGCCCGCCCACAGAATGACGAGATGTTCGAGTGAACCAATCTGCCCGCATGGTCGCCTTCCGCTGCCTACAACGAATCGACCACGAAGGCGCCTATGCCAACCTGGTAACCGCCGCCGAGCTGTCGCGTAGCAAGCTGGCCGAGCGCGACCGTAAGTTCGTCACCGAGCTGGTGTACGGCACCACTCGCATGCGCCGAGCCTGCGACGCGCTCGTCGATCGGTTCGTCTCCACCACGCCCTCACCGGAAGTGCGTACCGTCCTGCGGCTCGGCGCATACCAGCTGCACTTTGCCGGTGTGCCGGCTCATGCGGCTGTTGGTGAGACCGTTGAGCTCGCGCCGAAGCGTGCACGGGGTTTCGTGAACGCCGTGCTGCGACGGGTATCCAGCACTCCGATGACGTGGCCGTCGGACGCAGTTCGCCTCAGCTATCCCGACTGGATCGTGCAGCGGCTCACGGAGGAACTCGGCTACGACGATGCCATCGCCACGCTGACCACCATGAACGAAGCGCCGTCGGTGACCGAGCGGGATGACGGCTACATCCAGGATCTGGGCTCGCAATGGGTGACTGCCGCAGTGCCAGCCCGCGAGGGCCAACTGATACTCGACGTCTGTGCTGCGCCTGGTGGCAAGGCGACGGGCATTGCCACCTCAGGAGCGACGGTGATAGCCGCCGACCTGCAACCGCAGCGAGTCGGGCTCATTACTGAGAATGCGACCCGACTGGGCACCACCGACGTGCTGGCGCTCGCCGCTGACGCGTGTAATCCCCCGTTCCCGCCGGCCATCTTCGACGCGGTGTTGATCGACGCGCCGTGCAGTGGGTTGGGAACACTTCGTCGTCGCGCCGACGCCCGTTGGCGGATTACCCCCAAGGATGTCACCGACCTGGTCGGGCTGCAGCAACGCCTCATTGATGCCTGTGCGCCACTCGTGAAGCCCGGTGGCTCGTTGGTCTACAGCGTGTGCACCCTGCTGGCTGACGAATCCACCCAGCACTCGTTTCCCGCCGACTTCGAGGCGATGACAGAACGACCGGAGGGGGAGTGGCGCCCGCTCGGCGACGGCTGGCGAGTGCTGCCGCACGATGCAGACACCGACGGCATGATCCTGCTTCGCTACCGTAAGACGTCATGAGTGACCCACAGGCCAAGGTGCTGACCGTCAGCGATGGCGTCATTGCTGGCACCCGAGTCGACGCGAGTGGCGCGGCGTTGGCCGACATGCTGCGCTCGAACGGGTTCGACGTGGTCTCGCAGACAGTCGTGGCCGACGGCGCCGAAAGCGTTGCGGCCGCCCTCACCGGGTTGGCCAACGGTTTCGCGGGGCTGATCGTCAGCACCGGTGGCACCGGCTTTGCTCCGCGCGACCAGTCGCCTGAAGGCACCCGCATGGTCATCGAACGCGAGGCCCCCGGCCTCGCCGAGGCGATGCGGTTGCTCAGCCCGCTGGGCCGGCTCTCGCGGGGCATCGCCGGCATTCGCGGGCAAGCCATCATCTGCAACACCCCCGGCTCTCCGAAGGGTTGCGTCGAGCAGCTCGCAGCCATCATCGACGTGTTGCCGCACGCGCTGCGGTTACTGGCCGATTCTCCTACCAGCCACTGAAGCGCTCGGCGGTAGCCTCGTCGGCGTGCTGAAGCTCGTGTTGCCCAAAGGTTCGCTGGAGAAGGCGACGCTCGACCTGTTCGAAGCCGCGGATCTGCCGGTATTGCGTTCGTCGGCGGTGGATTACAAGGCCACCATTGCGGACCCACGCATTTCTGAGGTGCGCATTCTGCGGCCGCAGGAGATCCCCACGTACGTCGCCGAGGGCCTGTTCGACATTGGTATCACCGGCCGCGATTGGGTGGAGGAGACAGCCAGCGACATCGTCAGTCTCGGCGAGCTGAAGTATTCGAAGGCAACGTCACTGCCTATCAAAGTGGTGGTCGCGGTCGCTGGCGACTCGCCCGTGACATGCATCGAAGACCTGCCGCACGGTCTCCGTGTCAGCACCGAGTACCCAGAACTGACTCGTCGGTTCTTTGCGGAGAAAGGCATCCCCGCCGACATTCGGCTCAGTTACGGGGCCAGCGAAGCAAAGATTCCCGACATCGCCGACTGCATCGTCGACATCACCGAGACCGGCCGGGCGCTTCGCGCCGCCGGCCTGCGCATCATCGGCGAAATTCTGCAGAGCTACACCGAAGTCGTGGCCAACAAGGCCGCGTACAACGACCCGACCAAACGCCACGCGATGGGTCAGCTGATGACGCTGCTCAACGGCACCCTTGATGCGCGGGGCCGCGTGCTGGTGAAGATGAACGTGGCCGCTGGCCAACTGGACGCAGTGCTGGCACTGCTGCCGTCAATGAAGTCGCCGACAGTGAACCCGCTGGCGGGAGACGGCGGGTTCGCCGTCGAGACTGTCGTGTCGAAGTCTCAGATCAACACGCTCATCCCAGAGCTGGTGGACGCTGGCGCGACCGGGATTCTCGAGCTGCCGATCTCGAAGATCATCCCGTGAGCGTTCCGCACGTTGGCATGGTGGTCGCATTCGATGCGGCGGTCGGGCTCGGCGAAGTCGAGCGCGACGATGGCCAGCGCTTCCTGTTCCACTGCATCGAGCTGTCCGATGGCACCCGAACCATTGAGGTCTCGAGACCAGTGACGTTCGGGTTGATGTGCAAGCTCGGGCGGTACGAAGCCAGCGCCGTCACGCAGGCATGAACGAGCGCGACCAGCGGATCATCGATGTGATCCGGTCGTTACGTGAGGGTGAAGTGGTGACATACGGCGACATCGCCGAAGTAGCCGGCTATCCGAAGATGAGCCGTCTCGTGGGCCGCCTTCTCGCCACCACCGACGACGACCTGCCCTGGTGGCGAGTGGTCAACGCGGCAGGTCGTTTGGTGCCCGGACACGAACACGAGCAAGCGGCGCTCTTGAACGGGGAGGGCGTGACAGTGGTCAACGGCCACGTTCGCAACGCTCCTGCGGGACGCTTCAAGCGTGCTGACTCAAAGAGAGTGTTGTGAGAAAAATCTGAAAGACTCACACGATCATGAACATCACACTGAACCCCGACGAATCCGAACTCGGCACCTGGACGCTCTTCTATCTGCCGCCCAATGGCGGGAAGTACAACGGCAAGCTGGTCGTCACCACTCAGCGACTGCTGTACGACGCGAAGTTCGACGCCAGCTTCAAGGGCATGGTGTCAGAGGCCATCTTCATCAAGTGGGGCAGCGAAGGGTTCTTCGAGATCCCCAAGTCAGCGATCGCTCGCGTCGACGTGGAGAAGAAGATGCTCAGCAAGAAGTGCATCCTCACGCTGTCCGACGGCAGCCGCCACACGTTCGACTACGGCGCCCTCAACATCGACAAGCTCGCTGCTGCAGTGCAGAGCTAGCTCGCTACTCGGCAGCCGCCGCAGCGCTCTTGATCTGAACGAATGCCAGGCGAATGTTCGACAACGCGTTGGCCAGTGTCTCGGAATCTGGTCCGAGGCGCTCGCCGAGGCCCTCCACCAGGCAGCCGACGGCATCGATCGCCAACGCTGCCTCGTGCAGCGCAGGCGGCTCTGCACTGAGGTGAATCGCGGCCAATTCGTACAATCCCATGACATGGTTGGACACCACCACCTCGGCAGGGATGCTGCCGAGCCGGTGTCGCGCGTCGTACATTGCTTCCTGCGCTTCGTCGAAATCTGGCTCCGAAACGTCGTCAAATTGGTCTGGTGAGTCTTTATCCGTCACGGTTGGTACCCTACCGGGCTGACAACTGAGGCGAAGTGGGGTGCCGTTCACGGTCATCCCCACCCGGCCACCGCCCGAAGCGCTTGCGCTGAAGGCAACA
>JANOYI010000036.1:0-5268 GCA_031428795.1 Ilumatobacteraceae bacterium
CCGGTGCGCAGGTCGGTCGCCCACGCCACCGAACGAGTCGCGTCCGAGAACGCATCCAATCCGATCTGGGTGCTCTGCACCCAGGTCAACGCTGGACGGTTCTGCCAATACGACTCATCACTCGGCGAGACAGCGGGCACCGGCTCGACCAACACGATCACGTGGCCGGGCTGACCGTCCAGAATCTCGGTGAGGTCGATCGGCGTGTCCAGAGCGGAGTTCTCGTCACCCTTCAGCGTGATCGTCGTGTCCGACAGCACGTCCCAGTCCGGGGCGTTGCGATCCTGATTGTCCAGCTCGTAGAAGTAGCTGAGGTAGTTGTTGAAGTTCGCCGGGTCCGCCGCAAAGACGCGCACTCGCAACTCGTCGTGCCCCACGGTCACCATCGAAAGCTTCTGCGATTCGAGGAACGGATCGAGTGTGGTGATCATCTCGTACTGCTGGATGCTTGGCAGCGCGGAGCCGACCTCGATGGTGACTTCCGTGTCCTTTCCAAGCGTCTGTCCGTAGATATCGGTGAACGCTCCAGGGATCGCGATCGTGTAGTCGGTGTTCGGCTGGGTCGCGCCGCTGATTTGCACCGTGTTGTAATTGACACTGACGGACAGCCCAGCCAGTTCGGGCGAGACCTTCACTGCGTCAGCATCGCTGCTGTCGAGATCCAACACGTTGTTGAACTCGATGTACAACTGGCTGCCGGGAGGGCACTGGTTGTCATAGGCGCATGAGGAGCCGATGACTTTCAGCGCAGCGTAGGTGCGGCCGGCGAACGATTGCTTCTCGGTCGTAGTTGCCGGCCCCTCCGCCGAAGGGGTGCCAGGTCCAACCGTGATCGACAACGACGAGTCGGCCGGGAGCTCGTTGACCGGGCGGAACGCGAGCCAGCGGCCGTCCTCCACGCGAGATGTCATCGCTGCTGCACTCTCATCCGCGGCAATCTCCTCCGCAGTCGCAAGCCGGACCTCGACGTCGTCGCCACCGGCCTTCAGCTGAATCGTCGCAAGCACTGCGCCCGGTTCGACTCGTTGGTCAAACTCGACGACGAAGATCTGGTCGCGCAGAATCTGATTGCCCTGCGGCGACAGCGACAGCACCTTCGGCGGCGGCGTGGTGAACTCGAACGACTGCTCCTGCGCCAACGAACCACCTGCAGCTGACTCGGTTCCTGCGGGCACGGTCACCGTGAAGGTCGTCGCCATTGGCATCCGGTCAAACGCATCGCTGGCTGCATCGAAGCGCAGTGTGCGAGTGCCAATCCACTGCCATGTGCCCGAAACGTCGGGCGAGATGGTGACCGGCACGTCTTGCGCGCTCACCTGGCTGACGGTGCCGACTGGGATCATCGGTTGGTTGAACGTGATCGAGACGTAGGGCGCGATCGGCACGTCGCCCTCGGGCTGTACTCGCAGGACTTTCAGCGGGCCATTGTCAACCGGTTCGACCGGGGTGGTATCGATTGGCGGGAACGCTTCGATGACGGTGCTGCCGGTGCGCGGCGGCGGTGTGGATTGAACGGGCCAGTTGAACTCGGGCTGCTGTAGTTCGGCGTCCAGCCACTTGGGCAGGCGGGCGATGATTTCATCGATCCGCTGCTGCTCGAGTTCAGATCCGTCGACCACAGGGGTGGTCGGCGGAGGAACGGTGAGCGCCTCCCCTTCGGACAGCTTGAGCCCGAACACGCGGGGCGCTGCCTCCTCACCGGAGGTCGCGTCAGAGTTGGTCGCAGTCGTGACCGGGGTGCCACCAGACGAGGTCGAGGTCGTCGCACTGCCACCACCGTCACTGCACGCGGCAAAGATCAACGCCACTGCTACAAGAATCGCCCCACGTCGGGGGGTCGTTCGCTTTGCCATTTTCTTCTCCTCACCCACGCAGAACTGCTACCCGTTGGACGCCGCCCACGGTCAGTTGGTTCCGGACAAGACCGTATTCGTTGTGCTCGCTACGCTGCGACGCATGGTGACCCCGCGAAATATGTTCTTCCTCGAAGGAAGCGGCGCATGTTTCAGCGTAGAGATCGGCAATCCGGCAAGATCTCCGTGCAAACAGTCCGTCGGCAGCGGCGACGGCGCCTCATGACCACCACCTGGCCCACATCGTTCCAACAGGTCGTCGTCGTCGGTGCGTCCCTCGCGGGCCTTCGCGCCTGTGAGACATTGCGCCAAGAGGGTTTCGAGGGCGAGATCACCCTCATCGGTGCCGAGCGCGAGATCCCCTACGACCGCCCGCCACTGTCCAAGAAGCTGTTAGCCGGCGACTGGGAACCGGACCGGATTCGCCTTCGCAAGGACGACGACTTCGCGTCGCTCGCGCTCACGCTGCGGCTGGGTGTGCAGGCACTCGCGCTGGACACGTCATCACGCACCGTGTCGCTTGGCGATGGGTCGTCGGTGACGTACGACGGGTTGATCATCGCCACCGGCGCGTCGCCGCGGAAGTTGCCCGGCCAGCCAACGCTGCGTGGCATCGTCGAGCTGCGAACGTTGGCCGACGCGGTCGAGTTGCGCGATCTGACCGCCGATGGCACTGCACGGGTCACGGTGATCGGGGCAGGTTTCATCGGTCTCGAGGTCGCGGCGACAGTGCGCGCTCGCGGCTGTGCGGTCACGGTGCTGGAAGGCGCGCCATCGCCGCTGATCCGCGGGCTCGGAGTGGAGATGGGCGCAGCCGTCGCCAGCGTGCACGCTCGCAACGGGGTCGACTTGCGCTGCGGGGTGCAGGTCGCGAGCATCGAGGGAAGCGACGGTCAGGTCACCGGCGTACGGCTTGGCGACGGGTCCGTTGTCGAGAGCGATGTCGTGCTCGTCGGTGTGGGCGTCGCACCCAACACCGAGTGGCTCGCCAGCAGCGGCTTGACCGTGCGCGACGGAGTCGTCTGCGACGCCACCCTGTGCGTGGGCGTGCCTGGCGTGTACGCCGCGGGCGACTGCGCTCGCTGGCCCAACGCCGTGTTCGCCGCCTTCGACGACGAAGAGATGCGCGTCGAACACTGGACCAACGCCGCCGAGCAGGGCGCCGCAGCTGCCCACAACCTGTTGGCCGCCGCCGGTCACGGCTCGCTGGCGGTCGAGCCGTACGTGTCTGTGCCGTTCTTTTGGAGCGACCAGTTCGATAGCCGCATTCAGTTCGTCGGCCGCGCCCACGGCGACGACGAAGTACATGTCTTCGCGGGCAGCACCGACGGCGCTTTCGCCGCGCTCTACGGCTTCCAGGGCAGGCTGCGCGGCGTGCTGGGCGTCAGCAAACCCAAGATGGTCATGCCGTTTCGGGCGCTGATCGCTGCCGGCGCCACCTGGGAGGAAGCCATCGCCAAAGCCGAAGCCCTCACCACCCCCGTCTAGAACTGCGTGACAAGGCGACTCAACCTCAACCCTTCCAACTGGGTCTTCCCAGAACGCTACGTACGGTTCTGGGAAGGTCAAGTTGAGCGCGCAACTGCTCCCCCGACACGCTCAATCCCTCGGTGGCGGAGTGCTCGCTGCCATGACCCGAAGTATGAACACGACCGGCGACTGTAGCGACGTGGGCTCACGGCGGATAACACTGGTCCTAATGGCTCGGCGCACAGCGATCTCAGTGGTGATCGTGGGGCTCATGCACCTCACAGGTTGCGGGTTCGCTGCGTCCCGCGAGCCTCTGCAACCAACCGCTGTCACGACCGTCGATCTGCCTGCCGTAGCAAACGTTCCCGGGCAGCGGTTGGCGTTCGCTGCGCTGCGCTATCGCACACAAATCTTTCCGGGCGCGAACGTCACCTCGGTCACCTATGGAACAGCACCCGACTTCAACACCAACGCGCCGGTCACGCTGCAAATCGACATCTACCGACCTACGGGTGACGTGGCGACGAGCCGACCGCTGCTCGTGTGGATCCACGGTGGCGCGTTCCTCTCCGGGAACCGCACCGAGATGGCCAGCGTGTCGCGGGCATACGCGCAGCTTGGCTACGTGACAGCGTCGATTTCGTACCGGCTCGACCCCGGCAACCAATGCCTGCAGGTGCAGGCCGGCCTCTACTCGGGTGCACAACTAGTGACTGAGCGCGCCCGCTGCGAGAAAGCAATCCTGGGAGCGCGCGATGACGCGGCAATGGCGATCGCCTGGCTGCGCGTCAACGCCGCGACATACGGCATCGACCCCACGCGTGTCGCCGTCGGCGGCAGTTCGGCTGGTGCGATCACCGCCATCCATGTCGGCCAGACGCTCAACACCACCGGCCTACCGCCGCCCGCGGCGTCACGAGTATCAGCCGTGCTGGCAATGTCGGGTTGCAACTATGTCGACAATTCCATTGACGCGTTCGACGCGCCGATCGCAATGGCGGCCAGCGGCGGCGACCCACTGGTGCCGTTCGCATGTTCAGTCGCCACGGTCAGTGCGGCCGAGGCCGTCGGCACACCCGTCCTGCGACACTTCTTCGAACAGGAAAGTGCACATGCACAATCGCTGTACAACCAACACAAGGCCGAGATCGATCGATCCTGGCGCCTTTTCCTCATCGACCATCTGGATCTTGCCTCATGAACGATCTTTCCCGACTCGCCCAGGACTTCGCACGCGACGGTGCGGTCTGCGTGCGCGGGCTCGTTGACGCCGACCTGTTGCGGCGCGTCACTGACGCAGTGGAAGAGAACCGGGCCGCTCCCAGCGAACTCGCACAGGTAGCCAGCCAGAACGACGACCCCGGCCACTTCCTCGAGGACTTCTGCAACTGGCCGCGGTTCGCCGCGTATCTCGAACTGGCGCGGGCCACGGCAGGAACCGCGCAGGCTCTGATGGGCTCCAGGTCCGTGCGCTTGTACCACGATCATCTGCTGGTGAAGGAGGCCGGCACCCGCCAACCAACGCCCTGGCATCAGGACCAGCCGTACTACGACGTCGACGGCCGAGACGTCATCAGTATGTGGTTACCCGTCGATCCGGTACCGCGGGTCAGCACACTCGAGTTCGTCGCCGGCACTCACCTCGGCCCGTGGCTGATGCCGCGCACATTCATGCAGCGCGAGGCGAAGTGGTTCGAGGAGGGGTCGCTGCAGGACGTGCCCGATGTGCAGGCCGACCGTGATGCGTTTCCGATTCTCGGCTGGGAGCTGCAGCCCGGCGATGCGGTGTTCTTCCACGCACTGACACTCCACGCGTCGCAGGGCGCGGCCGGTCTCCGGCGTGTGATCTCGATTCGGTTCCTCGGTGACGACGCGACCCGCATCGAACGAAAGTGGCGCTGCAGCCCACCGATTCCGGCCGACGCAACCTTCCCCGACCTTCTCG
>JANOYI010000037.1:0-4718 GCA_031428795.1 Ilumatobacteraceae bacterium
AACGAACACCTCGTGCGCGATGTCGGGGCGCTCTTCCTGGCGATGATCATCGTGACGGGCTGGACGGTGTGGAAGCAGACGTCAACGCAGGGGCTCGCCGCGGGCTGGCTTGTCTTCGGCGTCATCCATCTCGTGTATCACGTCGGCCACATTGACGGGTTCGAGACTGTCGACAAGGTCGGCCTGATCGGCTCGCTGGTGATGGTGCCCGCACTCGCAGCCCTTGCGCTCTGGGCCGGTCGCCAGGATCGTTGACGCTGGGCGGTTACGCCTTTGCCTTGTTGAACTCCTCGACAACGCCTTTTGTGTTGGCTCCGGCACCTACTTCGAGCTTGAAACTCTCGCCCTTGACGGTGATCTCCACGATCTTGCCGACGAGCAATCGCTTCGTTGTCAACGAGCCGACGTCGGCAAGCGGGGCTTGTCCGACCAACTCCTTCACGCCGCCACCCACGCCCATGCCAGCCTGCGCGCCCATGCTGAACGACAGGAGTCGGTACTGAGTAATGGCGATTGCCATCGGGCTGGCGAGCGCGAACCCCGCGGCGGCAGCGCCTTCGTGGGCGTGGCCCTGCTGAGTCGCGCCCACATGCATCGAGCCGGCCATCTGTTGCGTCCAGCCTCGTGGTCGCGCGACGAACGCGGCCAATACATGTTCACCGGAGTGAAGGAACGATTGCGCGCCCTCGCGGATCTTGTCTTCGGAACTCATCAGACCTCCCGTCTCATGCGAACTACTCGAACGATACGACGACCGTTGTCGTAGCGCAATGAGATGGGGCGGGGCCGCCGGGTGACGTCAGCCTGAACAAAGAGCGTATCCGTACCTGGCAGACTCGGCGGCGTGAGTGCCGGTCCGCTTCTTCGCCTGTCCGGGCTCAGCAAGACGTATCCGGGCGTCACAGCGCTCAACGACCTCACGCTGGAACTGCCGCCTGGCCGCATTGGCCTGGTGGGGGCGAACGGTGCCGGAAAGTCGACACTGTTTCGAATTCTGCTCGGTCTTTCGCACCCGACGGCCGGGCACGTCGAGGTGTGCGGCATCGACGTCGCGCGCGACCCGATTGCTGTTCGGTCCCGCCTGGGCTACATGCCCGAACACGACTGCCTTTCGCTCGACCAGACGGCCGCCGACGTTGTCGCCACCTTCGGTGAACTGAGCGGATTGCCACCGCGTGCGGCGCGTCAACGTGCATCCGACATTCTCGATCTGGTCGGACTCGACGAGGCTCGCTTCCGTCCGATCGGCGGCTTCTCGACCGGTATGCGGCAGCGGACGAAGTTGGCTCAGGCATTGGTTGGCGACCCGGAGTTGGTGCTGCTCGACGAGCCGACTGCTGGGCTCGACCCTATTGGTCGCGAGGAGATGTTGCAGCTGGTCGACCGGCTTGGCTCGTTCGGGATTTCGGTGCTGATGGCCACGCACCTGCTCGACGATGTGCAAGCCGTCTGCGACCACGTGGTGATGATCAACGCCGGCCGGTTGGTGGTGTCGGGTGCGACCACTTCGCTGCTGGAGCGCACGGGTCTGGTGACCATCGATGTCGGCCGACACACCGATGAACTCGTTGCTGGTCTTGCTCGTGTCGGTATCGATGCGGTGGCGGTGGAGGACGCGGTGGAAGCGACCGTGGGCGACGACGCGCAGATGGATCTGGTGCGCGATGTGGTCGCCGAGTTGGGGCTGCCATTGTTCCGCCTCTCGACTCGGCTGCGGTCGCTGGACGAGGCGTTCGTGCGCCGCAGTGAGGAGCTGGCATGAGCTCAGTTCCCGGCTCAGCGGCCTCCGGCGGCGCGGTTTACGACCGCGGCTATCGGCCCTATGACGGGCCGCGTGGTCGGCGTGGTGCGGCGACGCTTGCGTTGTACAAGGCATCGATGCGCCGTGCGCTCGGTCTGCGGCGCGCGTGGCGACAGAAGGTAGCGCCGTTCGTGCTGCTCGCGGTGGTCACCATTCCGGCCATCGTCAATGTCGGTATCGGGTATGTCACACGCGACCAGCTGGACAGCATCCAGATCATCACCTATCGCGAATACGTTGGCGTGTCGTCGGCCCTCCTGCTGTTCGTCGCCCTCGTCGCACCCGATGTGATGTGCCCCGATCGACGACAAAAGGTGCTGCCACTGATGTTCGCCCGGCCACTGCTGGGCACGGACTATGTGGTGGCCAAGGTCGGCTCGATTGCGACCATTTTGTTCGCGTTCTCTTACCTGCCGCAGGTGGTGCTGTTCGTGGGCAACATGCTGGTCAGCGACGCCGCGCTCGACTACCTCACAGGTCACCTCGACGTGCTGTGGAAGGTGCCGCTGTCCATCGTCGTGCTCGCCGTGTACTACGCAATGATCGGGTGTGCGTTGTCGTCGTTGACTGACCGTCGCATCGTGGCTGGAGCATCGGTGATCGGTCTGTTCCTGCTCACCTCGATTTCGTCGGGCGTGATCATCGACCAGTCGGATGGCCCAGGTACCGATGGTGTCGAGAGCGGGTACGGCGGCTTGATCAACGTGCTCGCAATGCCCTTGCACCTGCGCGATGTCATCTTCCTCGGGCACGTTGATCCGGAGTCGCCGCTTGGTGGGGTCGCCGGCGGTGGCTGGCTTGCGTTGGCGTGCTACCTGCTCGTGCTGTCCGCCGGGGCTGCGGTGCTGTGGTGGCGCTACCGATGGGTCGAGCGATGAGCGCCGTTGTCTCAGACCCGGCACTGGCCGCTGCCGCCACCGTCGAGGTGAATGCGGTCTCGGTGTGGTTCGGGCCGAAGGTCGCGTTGTCCGAACTGACCTGTTCGTTCGGGCCCGGGGTCAGCGGTTTGCTGGGGCCCAACGGTGCCGGCAAGACCACTCTGATGAGGGCTATCGCCGGCCTCACGGGAGTCAACGAGGGCACGGTGCTGATCAAGGGTCGCAACCCACGCCGTGACCGCTCGGTGCATAGTTCGATGGCGTTGGTCCCGGAAGACGAAGCGGTTCCTGGTGGGCTGAGTGCCCGTCAGCTCGTGCACTACATGGCCGACCTTCGTCGGGTGACGGATCGCGATGCACCCGAGCGCGCACTGCGGACAGTCGACCTGCTCGACGCTGCGGATCGTGATGTCGGCACGTTCAGTAAGGGCATGCGGCAGCGGGCGAAGATCGCTGCAGCCCTCGTATCCGACCCCGATGTCTTGGTGCTGGACGAGCCACTCAACGGTGCCGACCCGGTGCAGCGCCTGCACCTCATCGCGCTGTTCAAACAGCTCGGTGCCGATGGGCGCACAGTCATCGTCAGCTCGCACGTGCTCAGTGAGGTCGAACGTCTGGCAGAGCGCGTGATCGTGTTGGTGCACGGTCGGCTGGCTGCCGCTGGTGGGCACCGCGCAATTCGTGATGCGATGGACGACACGCCGCGCCATGTGCTGGTTCGCTGCGACGACACTCGTCGGTTAGCGGGCTTGTTGGTCGGC
This sequence comes from Ilumatobacteraceae bacterium, assembly GCA_031428795.1. Taxonomy (GTDB): domain Bacteria; phylum Actinomycetota; class Acidimicrobiia; order Acidimicrobiales; family Ilumatobacteraceae; genus UBA668. The sequence goes on from JANOYI010000037.1 coordinate 3,441, forward strand.
CTCGACTCGGTGACCGGCGTGCGGTTCGATTCGAAGCGCGACGAGTTGACAGTGGAGACGTTGCAGGCGCGCGAGTTGGCGATTGCGCTGCCGCAGCTGGCGAAGTCATCGTCCATCCGGTTGATCGAGGTTCGCCCGCTCGACGACTCGTTGGAGAGTCTCTTCCGGGAGTTGGTGCGATGAGCGCGGCATCATCAACATCAACCGCGAGCGTCCGGCCCTGGCGGCCGCGCCCACGCCTGCTGGCCATCTTCATCTATACGTGGCAGTCGTGCTTTCCGCCGAAACGTTGGGCCGCAATCCTGATGCCGTGCGCGGGTGCCCTGCTGTTCGGGTTGCTCGCCCGAGTGGTGCGTTCGTCGCCCGATCGAGGGTTCGCATTCGTCGCGGCCGAGGGCATCTTCGGGCTGGTGATGCCGATTGCCGCGCTGGTGATCGGTGACTCGGTGCTGGGCGCAGAGATCCGCGCGGGCTCGTTCCACTTCACGTGGTTGTCGCCGGCACCGACGTGGCAGATCGTGCTCGGCCGTTGGGTGGGCGGGTCGACCGTCGCTCTCGTAACCATCGCGCCAGCGGCCGCGTTGGCCGCCTTCGTCGCCGGTAGCCCGTCGAGTGCGTGGCCAGCGTTCGCCGCGGCGGCCGTTGGCAGCGTGGCGTACGTGGCCGTGTTCATCGCCATCGGTTGCCTGACCCGGCGAACCGCGGTGTGGTCGTTGGCGTTCGTGTTCCTCTTCGAGCGTCTGCTGGGTGCGGCGCTGACGGGCATCGCCCAGTTGTCGCCGACGTGGGAGTCTCGAGCCATCTTCGTCGGCCTGCTCGACAATCCTCCGTCGCGACTGCAACGCGACGGCATCCCCGAGGGTGGAGCGGCCGTGCTGCGGCTGCTCGTCATCTCGCTGATCGTGCTGCTGATCGCCAACTGGCGAATGCGCCACATCCGCCTCTCCGGCGCCGCCGACTAGCCACCCTCGAGGGTTTGAACCGCGCCCCAGGTCGTCGTAACCCTCGGGTGTAACTCTCGAGGGTTACGACCGCGCCCCAGGTCGTCGTAACCCTCGGGTGTAACTCTCGAGGGTTTGAACCGCGCCCCAGGTCGTCGTAACCCTCGGGTGTTGTCCGGCGCCACCGACTAACGTCGGCATCTCGGTCAAGGGATGGGGGTCCAACGTGGCAGGAGCAACGAAGGCGAAGGCAGCCGTGACGCCAAAGGTCACGGCGGGGTCGTTTCCGTTTGGCACGGCAGTGCAACTAGCTCGTGCGGTGCGCACGGGCAAGGTC
>JANOYI010000038.1:0-2126 GCA_031428795.1 Ilumatobacteraceae bacterium
GCGAGAATCGTCACCGGCTGCGCACCGATTTCGGCGAGCACGCCCGACACAGTCAGCAGCCAGAGCATGGTCGGGTACTGGTCGATCCCGCTGCCGTCGTCGCTGTAGTCGCTGCCGTCGGTGTTGGCGCCGACCGCGGACGAACCGAGCGTCGGCAGCCCCGGCTCCCGAAGCGTCACGCCGCGGACGGGTTGTCCTCGCGGGGCCAACAAGGGTGGAAGGGTGGTCGGCGTAGCCGATTCGCCCGTCGCGCAGCCGCCCAGGCATGCGGCGACCAGGCAGGCAGCCGTCAAACGGAGAGCGCGTTTCATGCCAGCTGTTACCCAGAAAGCGGGTCGCGCTAAACCTGCAGTCACGCCCACCGCTCAGGAGCCACACCGCTCAATGTTCCACGCCGTCGGGCGTCGCAACGCCAGGTCCACGCCGTACGGTGGAGTCGTGATTCGAGAGGGGAAGGGCCATATGGGTGGCCCAGATGAGCCCTGGGACGGCACGGCCTGGGAGGCGCGCCGGCATTCGCGCGTGATCGACCCGCAACGAGTGGCAGCAGCCGAGGCGACCGGGCTGCTCGACTCCAAGCCTGACGAGTCGTTCGACCAGTTGGCGCGTCTTGCGGCGGCTGTGCTTGGGGTGCCGTGGGTGTTTGTGACGCTGGTCGATGAGCATCGGTCGTTCTGGGTGAGCGCCGTCGGGGTCGACCCAGACCCTGGCACCGAACTGTACGGCGAGAACACAGTCGGTGACTCGTTCTGTCAGTACGTCATCGGCGCAGACGGTGCCGTGGTCATCGATGACGCTCGGCTCGATCCCCGAAGCGACCGGAATCCATCGATTGAATCGATGGGGGTCGTCGCGTGGGCGGGTTTCCCGTTGAGGTCGAGCGACGGCTACGTCGTCGGAACGTTCTGCGCGGTCGATCGAGAAGCGCGCACATGGTCGGGCGAGGACATCACGTTGCTCCAGGCGCTGGCGAGCGCCGCAACGAGCCAGCTGCAACTCCGTGCCGCTCTGGCGGCCGCAACCGAGTCGGCTCGAGAGTTGCGGGAGGAGATGGCGCAGCGCGAGGTGTTGGTCAGCCGGGCAACGATCCTCGCCCAGCTTGCCCAGGAACTGAGTGCGGTCAGCACCGTCGATCAAGTAGCCCGCGTGGTCACGACTACCGGGCGCGACGTGCTCGGTGCAGTGTTCGCGAACATCGCCGTCGTCGACGCGGAACTCCCTCAGCTTCAGCTCGTGCACTCTCGTGCATTGCCGTCCGAGATGGTGGAGCGGTACTCGCGGATCGGGCTTTCCGACGACCTGCCACTGGCGCACGCTGTGACCCGCGGCGAGACCATTCTCCTGCCAGATCTCGACACAGTCAGGGCTCGTTACCCCCACCTCGTCGACGACACGATCGCCGCCGGTCTGGAGTCGACAGCGTCGATCCCATTGTTCCGTGCGGATCGCTCGGTGGCGGGCGCTGTAGGCGTCGGCTGGAGCGGGCCAATGGTGTTCACCCCGTTCATCCGTTCTGCGCTCACGACGGTGTCGGAGATGTGCGCCCAGGCACTCGACCGAAGCCAGGTCGGCGACGCTCGAACCCAATTCGTCCGATCGCTCCAGTACGCCCTGTTGTCAAGCACCCCGCTGCGCACCGGCCTCGACATCGCCGCCGAGTACATCGCGGCGAACGACGCCCTCGGCTTCGGCGGCGATTGGTACGACTTCATTCACATCTCACCCACACGCACCGCACTGGTGGTCGGCGACGTCTGCGGCCACGGCATCGAAGCCGCAGCACGCATGACGCAGATTCGCGGCGCCATCAACGCTCTCGTGACGCTCCACTCGAACCAGCTCCACCGCCTCTTCGACCGAGCCGAGCAACAGCTCAACCTGAGCACGAATGAGTTTGTCGCGACACTCAGCGTGCACGTCATCGACACCGAGAACAACACCATCAGCTACGTCTCCGCGGGCCACCCGCCGGCGTTGCTTGTCGTCGAATTCGGGGAAGCAACGCTCCTGGAACACGGGCGGCGACCCGTGCTCGGTATTGGAGGGCCCGCGCCCAGGACAGCACATGTCGACTTCCCGCCAGGCTCGATACTTTTCGCCTACACCGACGGCCTCGTCGAGCAGGA
>JANOYI010000039.1:0-13657 GCA_031428795.1 Ilumatobacteraceae bacterium
CACACACGCTGGCCCTGGACTCGCCTATTCGACGAGGCGGAGGCCGCTGGGGAGGACTGAGGGCTCCGCTTGGGGAAGGTCGACGACGAACTCGGTGCGGTGGGCGGGGAAGACGTGCTCACTCATCAGCACTGCGCGGCCGTGCGTGTCGGTGGTGATTCGTTCGCAGCGCAGCACCGGGCTGGCCACCGGAACGCCCAACAAGGCAGCGTCTGCTCCATCCACCGAGTCTGCGCCGATGGTCTGCGTGGCGCCGCGTAGGGGAACGCCGAGTAATTCGTAGAAGGGATGCCGTTCAACGTCACGACGGCTGAGGTGATGGCCCAACTCGGCGGGGCACCACACGGTGACCACTGCGAACGGGGTGTCGTCGGCGAGGTTGAGGCGCTTGACGCGCAGCACCTGATCGGTGCCGAGCACCGCGGCCACGCGAGCCGGCGCAACGCGAAAATCGAATTCGATGACTCTGCGGTCGGGTCGAATGCCGCGCCGTTCCAGCTGACCCTCGATGGTGCCCAGTTCGTCGAGGTGCTGACGCACCGGCTCACCCGCCACATACCACCCGAAGCCTTGACGGGCATCGACCAAGCCCTCGTCGCGCAGGATCTCCAACGCACGACGAATGGTGACACGACTGACCTCGAACTCTTTGGAGAGCTCGCTCTCACTCTGCAGCACTCGGCCGACACCGACACTCGTCAGCCGTACGCGCAGCTCGTCGGCAATCTCCTGATACCGAATCGTTCTCATCCCACACGCTCCCCGATCGGCTCGATTGTTGCACGCGCTGGCAGACGGTCCACCGTCACTCCGTCCGCGCCAATCGCTGCGTCGATGATTCTCCAGCCGTTGCGGGTCGCGATGGCGGCGCACAGCGAAGCGTCGTCGACTTCATTCAAGGGTCCGAGCACCACCATCGAGCCGCCCTCGCCGCCCGCACCATTGACCTTCCACCCGCGCGCTCCGATTTGGACGGCGAGATCGACGAGTTCGCGTGCGTCGCTCCCCACCAGAGCCGGGTGCATCGTGCGAATTGCGTCGTGGTTCGCGGTCAGTGCGGCGCCATACGCATCCAGGTCGCCCCCGGCCAACGCTGCGGACGCCACCACCGCAGCGACCCGCATGTCGTCGAGGCATGGAGCACGCTGGGTTTCCAGTCGCGCAATCACTTCGTCGTGCAGCGCAGACGAGGCGTGGGGCGACCCGAGATAGACGGTGTGCAGCCGACGAGCCAGCTCATCCGAAGTCGTGTCCGACACTGCCACAGCCGCACGTACGACTGACGGGTACTCGACTGTGAAGAGGCTGATACCGCCGCACGCCGATGCCCAGTGGTCCTGCACGCCGGACTGCTTGCCAGTGAACGTCTCGTACAGATGCGCACGCGTTGCGATGTCCTCGGGGTCCAACGGATGACCATCGCACGCAAGAAGACCGGCGACGAGGGCGACCATCACCGCCGCCGAGGTTCCCAGACCAGAGCCGGGCTCGATGCTGTCGTCGATGGTGATGGTCACTGAGCCTTCGGGCATTGTTGCGTTGATCGCGTGCTCGATGATCGCGTGGCGGCCGGGCGGCTCCCCGGGCCGGTACGAATAGCGCTCACCCGTGATGGCGAGCGAAAGGTCCACCCTCGGCACCGCGTCCGATTCGTGGACAATCGTCACCTGCGCCCTGTGGTCAATCGCGATGTTGCACACTGCACCAACGCCCGCAAACCACGTGTCAGTCCAGCCACCGATGTCGGCAGTCCTCACCGGTGCCGACGCCAACCACGTGGATGGGCTACCCCTCACTTTGGATGGCCGTTTCTTTGAGTTGCTCGCTCACTTGTATTATGCTTGTATACATAGGCCGCCGATGCAAGGGGAACTTGTGATGACCGTTACCGCTGGAACACCGATTGAACTGGTCGAAGGCGTCTACGCCACCCTTCCCGAAAGGGTCGCTGCTGGGCGCGAACGCTTCGGGCGCCCGCTCACGCTGACCGAAAAGATCCTGCTCAACCACCTCTACGACCCCACCGAAGCCATCGAGCGCGGCGGCACGTACAACGACTTCCACCCCGACCGGGTCGCCATGCAAGACGCCACCGCACAAATGGCCCTGCTGCAGTTCATGACCGCAGGTCTGCCGACCACGCTCGTGCCCAGCACCGTGCACTGCGACCACCTGATCTCCGCCAAGGTGGGCGCCAAGATCGACCTGGGCGTCGCGATCGACACCAACCGCGAGGTGTACGACTTCCTGCGCAGCGTCAGCGCCAAGTACGGCATCGGCTTCTGGGGTCCTGGCAGCGGCATCATCCACCAGGTCGTGCTCGAGCACTACGCCTTCCCCGGCGGCATGATGATCGGAACCGACAGCCACACCCCCAACGCTGGCGGGTTGGGCATGGTCGCCATCGGTGTCGGCGGCGCCGACGCGGTCGACGTGATGACGGGCTTCCCGTTCAACGTGCGTTGGCCGAAGGTCATCGGCGTCAGGCTCACCGGCACGCTCTCGGGCTGGTCGTCGCCGAAGGACGTCATTCTTGAAGTGGCTCGCGTGCTCACCGTTGAGGGCGGCACCGGTGCCATCGTCGAGTACTACGGGTCTGGTGCCGACAGCATCAGCGCCACCGGCAAGGCCACCATCTGCAACATGGGCGCCGAGATCGGTGCCACCTGCAGCGTGTTCGGTTACGACGACAACCTGGCCCAGTACCTGAAGGCCACCGGGCGCGAGGCCATCGCCGACGCGGCAGACAAGGTCGCCGAGCACCTTCGCCCCGACGATGGCGCGGTCTACGACCAGGTCATCGAGATTGATCTCGATGCTCTCAAGCCGCTCATCAATGGCCCGCACAGCCCGGACCGTGCCAACCGCATCGGAGCCGCCGTTGGTACCGAGGCTCGGGCCAACGACTGGCCGCTCGACATCAGCGCCGCGCTGATCGGTAGCTGCACCAACAGCTCGTACGAGGACATCACCCGTGCCGCATCCATCGCCCGCCAGGCCTCAGCGCGTGGGTTGATGGTGAAGACACCCTTGCTGGTGTCGCCGGGTAGCGAGCAGATTCGCGCGACCATCGAGCGCGACGGCTTGATCGCCGATCTGGAAGCCATCGGCGCGACTGTGTTGGCCAACGCCTGTGGCCCGTGCATCGGCCAGTGGGATCGTCCGGTCGGGGCAAACAACAAGCCGAACACCATCGTCAACTCGTTCAACCGCAACTTCCCGAAGCGAAATGACGGCTCGGCGCTGACTCTGTCGTTCGTCACATCGCCCGACACCGTGGTCGCGCTGGCTCTGTCCGGTCAGCTCGATTTCGACCCCTCGGTCGACACAATCACCGCACCCGATGGCAGCGAAGTCACGCTCAACGCACCCGTCGGCGAAGTGCTGCCGTCGCAGGGTTACGACCCGGGCAAGGACACGTTCACCGCTCCCCCAGCCGATGGCAGCGGCGTGTCGGTCGAGGTCTCCCCCACCTCAGATCGCCTGCAGCTACTGGATCCATTCACCGCATGGGACGGCGAGCACTACCAGGCACTTCCTGTGCTGATGAAGGCGCAGGGCAAGTGCACTACCGACCACATCTCCGCGGCAGGCAAGTGGCTGAAGTTCCGCGGCCACCTGGAGAACATCTCCGGCAACCTCTTCCTCGGCGCAGTCAACGCGTACTCACAAGCTGACGGCAGCGAATACCCAGTGGGTGTCGGCAAGGACTTCCGCGACGGCAGCCAGGACACGTACCCGAATCTGGCGAAGAAGTACAGCGAGGCGGGCGTGCGTTGGGTTGCTATCGGTGACCGTAACTACGGCGAAGGCTCCTCACGCGAGCACGCCGCGATGGAGCCCCGATTCCGCGGCGGCGTCGTCATCATCACCCGCAGCTTCGCTCGTATTCACGAGACCAACCTGAAGAAGCAAGGGCTGGTGCCGCTGACGTTCGCCGACCCGACCGCCTACGACCTCGTCGGCGAGGACGACCGCCTCAGCGTGCTCGATCTTCCCCCCGTGCCCGGCCAGAACGTGCGCTGCCAGATCGTGAAGCCCGACGGAAGCACCGTCGACTTCGAAGGCGTCCACACCTTCAGCCCGGAGCAGATCGAATGGTTCAAGGCCGGTAGCGCCCTCAACGTCGTCCGCAAAAAGGTCGCCGAAGGCCAAGCCTGACCATTCTCGAGGGTTCCAAGCGCACCCCGGGTCGTCGAAACCCTCGAAACTGCCTGGCTCGCTCGTGAGCGACTGGTGAAGTTGGCGGGGCGACGCTCGGGGCATGATGATGACGCCTTCATAGGGTCGTCACGCTTGAAGCACGCCGACATCGCAGCTCTCGCAGCCGTTCAGTCATCACATCGATCGAAGTCATACAGTGCGTGCATGGATCTGTTGGAGACACTTCGTTCTACTGGAGCGGTGCGCGGGTTCACTGACGCCGCCGTCAGCGACTCGACCGTTGCGTCGGTGCTGGAGACGGCGAGCTTTGCGCCGTCTGGCGGCAACAGGCAGCCGTGGAAGGTGGCGGTCATCAAGGACTCGTCGCTGCGGCTAACCGTCGCTGATCTGATGCGGCCGGTGTGGCAGGAGTACTGCGGAGCCAACGCGGTTGGCCAGCGCCCGTTTGCGTTTGGCAAGTCGATCGACGCGCCCCCGGTCGAGGCCCCCAACGCCCTCATCGACAATATCGCCAGCGTTCCAGTCGTGCTGGCCATCGCTGCCGACCTGCGCGATATAGCGATCATGGACGGCAACCTTGATCGACCTCCGATCGTTGGCGGCGCCAGCATCTATCCGTTCTGCTGGAGCATTGTGCTCGCGGCGCGGGCTCACGGACTGGGCGGCGTAATGACCACCTTTCTCAGCCGCGCCGAAGCGGGCGCGACAGCGCCCCTCGGCCTTCCCGCCGATCATGCGCTGGCTGCAACTATCTTCCTCGGCGTTCCCACGCACCAGAACACCAAGCTGCGTCGAAATCCAGTCGATTCGTTCACGTTCATCGACCGATTCGATGGAGAATCTCTGCAATGACCGAACTGCACGCGCTCCCACCAGTCTCTGCCGACGAACGCACCACGTTGGAGGAGTTCCTCGACTACTTCCGCTCCGTACTGCTGCGCAAGGCCGACGATCTTGACGAGACGCAGGCTCGCCAACGGACTGGCGTCAGCCAGATGGACATGTTGGGGCTGATCCGCCACATGGCGGGGGTCGAGCGCTGGTGGTTCAGCCAAGCATTCGCCGGCAGCGACGAACCAGACGTGTGGCCAAGCGAACACGACCCCGATGCGGACTGGCATCACGGCCCTGACGACACGTTGGCAGTCGCAGTGGCTGCGATGCAGGTAGAAATTGCCAAGGCCCGCGCCATCGTCGCCACCGCCGAAAGTCTGGATCAGCTCACTGCGATAGGTGTCGGCCCGCCCGACAATCCCGCGCGGTTTGGACCCCGGTCACTTCGTTGGGTGATGGTTCACATGATCGAGGAGTACGCCCGACACTGCGGCCACGCCGACATCATTCGCGAGAACATCGACGACTCGGTCGACGACTGACCAGCCGGTCACCTCCACACTGCCGGATCGCTAGTGTCGGCGTATGCGCGTTGGCCTGATCATCTTCCCCACCGACAAAGGCATCCAGCCCGTCGAGCTTGGCCGCGAAGCCGAAGCACGTGGTTTCGATGCGCTTTGGTTTCCCGAACATTCACATATTCCCACCAGTCGTCTCACACCGTGGGGTGGACGCGACGGCGCGCCTCCGTTGCCCGAGGAGTACTGGCGTACACATGACCAATTCATTGCGCTCAGCGCCATCGCCGGCGCCACCGAGCACATCAAGCTGGGCACCGGCATCACACTCGTCGCGCAGCGCGACCCAATCTGGTTGGCCAAGGAGATTGCGTCGCTCGACATGATCTCGAACGGCCGAGTGCTCTTCGGAGTCGGCTACGGATGGAACCACGAGGAGATGAAAAGTCACGGCGTCGACCCGAAGACTCGCCGCCGCCTCGTACGCGAGAAGGTACTCGCCATGAAGGAACTGTGGACCAAGGAAGAAGCCGAGTTTCACGGCGAGTTCGTCAACTTCGAGAAGAGCTGGAGCTGGCCCAAGCCTGTGCAGCAGCCGCACCCGCCCATCGTCATCGGCGCCTCGCCCACGCCGCTGCACTTTCGACACATCGTTGAGTACGGCGACGCGTGGATGCCCATCGAGGGTCGCTTCCCGGTGGACGACAAGTGGCTTGAACTGCAAGAGGCAGCAACCGACGCCGGCCGCGACCCAACAACACTGCAGCTAGGAGTCTTCGGAGCCAAGGCCGATGCAGCTCACCTCGCGCATCTCAGCGACATCGGCGCTTCCTTCGTTGCCCTCGGCCTACCGCCTCTCGATCGCGACGCTGCGTTTGCGGCGCTGGACCGCTACGCACCGCTGGTCACCGAGTTCAACGGCTGAACCAGGGGACCATCCGACCGCCGGGTGACTCCGAACGATCGGCAACATGAAGATCGCCAGTGGTCCTATCAACGCGCACCTTTGCGCCTGTCGCTATGGTTCGCGCTTGTGAGTGCTTTGCAGCGTCGAGCCATCAGCATCCCCTCATTTATTCTCGGTGCGGTAGCGCTAATTGTGCTGCTGCCAATCTGGCTTCCGCTCGGTGCGCTCGCCGACCTGGTTCGCCTGCGGTGGCGGCTGCCGACTGTGCGGCTTCTCGCATTTGCCGTCTGTTGGACTTGGCTCGAAACGATCGGCGTGTCGATCGCCGCTTTGCTCTGGCTGACGGGCCACAGCCGAAACCAGAAAGCACACTTCGGGCTACAACGGGGGTGGGCGGCGCAACTGATGTCTGCGCTGCAACTGACCACCGGTATCAAAGTCGACGTTGCGGACGCGACAAGCCTCTCCCCCGGCCCAGCCATCATGCTCTGCCGCCACGCCAGCCTCGCCGACAGTCTGTCGAGCGCCTGGGTGGTCACGTCCAAGGCACGCATGAATCCGCGGTACGTGCTGAAGAAAGAACTGCTGGCTGACCCGTGCCTCGATGTGGTCGGCAATCGACTGCCGAACTATTTCCTCGACCGCCAAGCACCCGACTCCACCACCGAACTGGCCGCGCTGCGAGCACTGTCGGCCGGACTCACCGACGATCAGGTCGCCATCATCTTCCCGGAGGGCACCCGTGCGTCGCCGAAGAAGCGCGAGCGTGCGATGGAGAAGATCCGCGAACGCGATCCTCACCGTGCCGACCGACTCGCCGGCATGCGGCACCTGCTGCCACCGCGGCCGGCTGGACCGCAGGCACTCCTCGAGGGGCGAACCGACGCCGACGTGATCGTCGCCTGGCACATCGGCTTCGACGGGCTGGACACGTTCGGCAGCATTCTGCGCTACCTCGCCCGCCGGCCGCAAACAGTGCAATTTCACGCTCGACGCATTCTGCGAGCCGACGTGCCCGAGGGCCAGGCGTTCACCCGGTGGCTCGACGACCAGTGGTTACAGTCCGACAGCTCAGTCCACGAGCTGCTCCACCCCGAAGGGACATCATGATTGCCTCGGCAACTCTCGCCTCAATGCAAACGACGGCACTGACAACGGCGGCACTCACCATCGCAGTGCTGATGGTGTGCACATGGGTCGTCAGCCTCGTTGTGAAGAACGCATCCATTGTCGACATCGTCTGGGGTTTCGGGTTCGTCTGTGTTGCCTGGGCGGTGCGGCTGCGCGCCGACGGATTGGAAGCCCGCCAGAACCTATTGGTGCTGATGACCACGATCTGGGGTCTGCGGCTCGCGACTCACCTCTTCGTGCGCAACCACGGCAAGGGCGAGGACTACCGCTACGTCCGCATGCGGAAGCACTGGGGGCCCCGCTTTCCGCTGATCTCACTCGGCACCGTGTTCTTGACGCAGAGCGTGCTGATGTTCCTCGTCTCGCTACCCGTGCAACTGGGGCAAACCGAGCTCACGCCGAAGCTGGGCGTCCTGGCCTGGATTGGTGTGGCCCTTTGGCTCGTCGGCCTGTTCTTCGAGACTGTTGGCGATGCACAGCTCGCGCGTTTCAAGAAGGACCCAGCCAACGCAGGCGTCGTCATGGACAAGGGCCTGTGGCGCTACACGCGCCACCCGAACTACTTCGGTGACGCCTGCGTGTGGTGGGGTATCGCCTTAGTCGCGGCCGAGACCACGGCTGGCCGATGGGGTCTCATCGGGGCCGTGGTCATGACCGTGCTATTGCGTCGTGTCAGCGGTGTCACGCTGCTGGAGAAATCGCTGGTGAAGCGACGGAAGGGGTACGTGGAATACGTCGCCCGTACCAGCCCGTTCGTTCCGCGGCCGCCGAAGAAGGCCTAGGCGTTCGTCTCCGAATGCCGTGACCGCCGGCGGGCGATGATTGATACGAGCCCACCGAACAGCACCATCGCGAGGCCAAGGAGCAGGCCGCTGGCTACGTCGCTTCCGGTCTCAGGAATGATGGGCGGGTTCGTGGGCGGCGGCGGCAACACAACCGGCGGCTCCGGGATAGCGGTCGCCCGCGATGTGTTGTTGGTCAGATCCGGGTCGAACACCGACCCGGTCACCTCCGCCACGTTGACGATGGTCGTCTCGACCGGCGTCGTGAGCGGGAGCAGCACCGTGATGCGGATGGTGCCAGATGCACCGACCGCCAGTGTTGCCCGGGTGCACGACACGCCGTTGCCGACTCGGATGCACTCGAAGTCGCTCGATGCCACCCCAGTGACAACCACGGAGGCCGGCACAAGATCGCTGATCGCGACATCCTTCGCCACGTTCGGGCCAAGGTTGGTGACAGTCAGAATCCAGTCGAACGACTGGTCGAGGGTCGGTGTGGCGTCAGAGACGGTCTTGACGATCGCCAAGTCGGCCACTTCCTGAATCGGGGTGTCCTCACAGGCAACGTTGTTCGACGGGTTGCTGACCAGCTCGATCCTGGTGCCGACAACCGCGCACGTCGGCGGCGGGGTGCACTCCACGCACACCGGGTCGTCGTCGGTGGTCACCCACGCCTTGTTGGTGACCGTTCCAGCCGCTGCCGACAGGCTGACCGTGACAGGAATGGTGAGCACCACCGACATGGCAGGACCAAGGTTGGCAGCAGCAAGCGTGCAGGTCAGGGTCTGGCCAGCAGCCACACAACCAGCCGGCAGCGGGGTGCTGAACAGCAACCCAGCCGGCAGGAGGTCGGTGACCACGATGGGCTCGCCACCATCCGGGACGCGGGTACCGAGGTTGGTGATCGTCAATGTGTAGTTGAATGCACCGCCCAGGATGGGGTTGGCCCCTCCGTCGCCCTTGATGATTTCCAGGTCGATCGGCTTGTCATCGTTGGTGATGGTGCAGACAACGGTCTCGCCGGGCAGCAGCCTCACTGTGGCGCCAGCAAGGGCGTTGGCGATGTTGTTGGAACCTTCGAGCGTGCTGACACAGACTGTGCCGGTTGCGGTGTAGCCAGTCAACTGCACTTCGCTGATCACCAGATCGGTGTTGGCCGGGTACGTGTTGGTAGCACCGCTGGTCACCGATGTGGCGCCAACCTTCAGCACGAAATCGCCGACGAGGGCGTTACCGCCATTGTCGTTGATCACGTTTTTCACCACGGTGAGACCCGGGCGAACATCGCTGTTGGTGATGGTGCAGACAATGTTCTCAGCGAGCCCAGGAGTGAAGGTGATCGTGCCTGTGCCCGCCGCACTGTCGTCACGCTCGGGATCATTGCCGACACAAACCACGCCCGTTGGTGCGTATCCGGCAAACGGGCCTTCCGAGACGATGTATGCACTGTTCGCCGAGACCGTGTTGGCCGTGCCACTCGTGACCGGAGCGTCGACACCGAGGGTGCCGAGGTAAAGGTCAAAGTCGCCAACCAAGGCCGTGCCACCGTCGTCATTGACAACAGCTTTGATGACCGTGATCGTCGGTGCGATGTCATCGTTGGTGATGGTGCACACGATGTTGTCGCCCTCATTCGCGACCACCGGGTACGCAACCGGAGTCACACCGTTCACACAGACAACAAGGCCGGATTGGGCGTACCCAGCGATCTGATCCTCCGACACGGTGTACGACGTGTTCGCCAACACTGTGTTAGCCGTTCCGCTCGTGACCGGGGCAACAACCAACAGGTGGTTGAGGTACAAGTTGAAGTCGGACACCAAAGCTTTTCCACCGTTGTTGTTCACAACCACCTTGTTGACCGTGATCCTCGGAGCAACGTCGTTGTTGGTGATGGTGCAAACAATGTTGTCGCCCTCGTTGGCGACCACAGGGTTGGCGACCGGGGTCGTACCGTTCACGCACACGAGGCTCGTTTGCGTGTACCCGGGGATCTGAGCTTCCGAAACGAGGTAGGACGTGTTGGCCGTAACGGTGTTGACGGTGCCGCTCGTGACCGTCGCCGCCCCGAGGTTCAGGACGAAGTCGGCGACCACTGCGTTGCCGCCGTCATTGTTGGTCAGCGACTTGACAACAGTGATTGTCGGCGCATTGTCGTCGTTGGTGATGGTGCAGATAACTGCTTCGCCAGGAGCCAGCGTCACCGTAGTACCACCGGCGGTGTTGACGGTCTTGGCGTTGGCCGAACCGACCACAGTGCTGGTGCACACGGTGCTGGTGGCCGTGTAGCCGGCCAGCTGGGTCTCGGTGATTGCCAGCGCAAGGTTTGCTGGGTATGTGGCCGGCACGCCGCTGGTGACAGTGTTGCCGTTGACCTGCAGCGGGAAGTTCGCGACCACGGCGTTGCCGCCATTGTCGTTGTTCACTTCCTTGATGACCGTCAGGCCCGGCGGCACATCGGTGTTGGTGATGGTGCAGGTGATGTCCTCATCGAGCGCTGGCGTCAACGAGATCGTTGCGGCGTTCGGAAGTGTGGTGTTGCGACCCAGGTTGCTGGTGCAGACCACCTGCGTGGGTACGTAGCCAGCAACGGCCAGCTCGCTGACGGTGAGCTCCAAGTTGGCGTCAACGTCTACGAACACGTTCTGCGTCTTCACGACATTGTCGAGTGTGAGGCTGAATGAACCAGCCGTCAGCAATCCACCGTTGTCGTTTTCGACGACCTTCACCAGCCTGATGCGGGGGGTGAGATCAACGTTGGTGATGGTGCAGGTGACGACATCGCCCTCGTTCGGGGTGAACGGGTTGACGAGCGTGGTGCCTGCTGCGTTGACACAGACCAACGAGACCTGCTGGTAGCCGGCCTTCGGCAGTTCGCTCACCGTGTGGAGAGCGTTGGCCGTGACCGGAATGGCGACATTCTGGGTGCGGGTGGTGCCGTCAATCTGGAGACTGAAGTCGCCTGCGGCTGCAGTGCCACCGTGGTCGTTCTGAACAATCTTGGTAAGTGTGACCGTCGGTGCGATGTCGTTGTTGTTGATGGTGCAGACCACGTTGGCAGCCGAACCGACTGTCACTGTGGCACCAGCGACGCTGCCGCTGACGCACGACCATGTGCTGGCTGTGTAGCCGGGAACTGGGAACGGGCTTTCGGCCAGATCGTAGGCGCCGGGCAGAACCGCCCCGCCAACGGAAGCCGTCCCGTTCAGCACTGTGGTGGCACCCTGAACTGCGGTCAGGGTGACGTCCGCAGGAGTCAGGTTGCCGCCGTTGTCATTGGTCACGGTCTTCACCAAGCGCAGGGTCGAGACGGGGCGACAGATCGAGTCGTCGTCGCCGGGGTGCCCGTCGACGGTGACCGTCACAGTATTGAGCAGGCCAGTGCTGGGGTCGCCAGCACTGCAGTCACCATCTGTGTCGGGTGCAGCAACCACGCTGACCGTCACGGTGACCTGATAGTTGTGCAGCAACAGGCCGGGCCCGATGATGACGCCCGTTGCGATGGTGTTGTCTGCCGGAGTGGTTGCGTACGCCGGGTTGATAGTGACGCCGGCCGGTGAAGCCGTCACTGCCTTGGACACTACCGTGATGCCAGTGCCGAAGCCAAAGGTGTCGACCAGGTTGTAGGTGCCGTTACCGGCGCCCGCCGCGTTCGTGACGGCGATACCGTAGACGATGGTGAGCGTGCCGTTTGCGTTACGCACTGGCTCGCTGACCACCGACTTGACCACTGTGATGGCGGGGTCAGGAATCAGAGCACAGTCACTAGAACTGGCTGATGCCCCCTGCGAGGTGACCGTTGCGGTGTTGAGCGTGCCCGTCGCCGGATCGCCCGGGTCGCAGTCGCGATCGGCGCTGGAGCCAGCGACCGTGACACGGACATTGATGGTGTAGAGGTGCTGGCCCAATGCCGGGATGCTGACGTCGTCGGCCAACGTGTTGCCGGGCGCAGACGCACCGCCGGTGAAACCGACGATGGCACCGCTGGGCCCAGTGGCCGTGGTGCTGACGACAGTGATTCCGGTACCGAAGTGGAAGGTGTCGGCCAGGTCGTAGAGCTCAGCGATTTGGCTGGCACTGGTGACCGTGACTGTGTAGGTGACATCCCATTGAGTCGGCTGGCCCGCCACAGGTGTGGCGGCGGAAGCCGTCTTGAGGACTGTGACTGCTCCGCGCTGGCTGTTGGTGTAGGTGCAGGTCACCACTTCGCCGGGGGCGAGGTCGATGGTGGCGACGCCAGTACCCAGAACCACCGTGCTGCCGTCCGAGCAGGTGGCGGCGGTGAGCGCCCATCCAGTCTGACCGACTTCGGTTACTGTGTAGCTGACGTTCGGCGTCAGCGTGAAGCCGCTGTCGGCCGGAGCCGCGGCGTCGGTCAGCGAGAAGTCCGGGTCGGTGCCCGTATCCCAGCTGGCGTTGAAGTCGAAGCTGACCGGCGAGGCGGCGGGGATCGTCACCTTGTCGATGATGATGTGTCCGAGCTTGGTGTTGGTGATCGCGCAGCGGTAGGCAGCGCCAGGCTGGGCGATGAACGTGGTGGCAATCGGGCTCCAGCTGGCAACGCCGGCCGGGTCGATCTCACAGGTGAGTGTTCCCTCGATCCACTCGCTCAGCAGTTGCTCGCTGACCGTGTAGCTGACGCCTGGGACCAGGCCGGTCAGCGCCGATGAACCGGAGCCACCTGTGGTGGTGACCACCAGTGGTGAACCAGCCAGGTTGGTGACATCGAAGTTGAAGGCTCGGTCGCCGCCGACCGCTGTCTTGTTGATGATCAGGGTCGGGGTGATGGCGGTGTTGGTGAACCTACAGGTCACCGTCTCGCCAGGGCCGACCGCGATCTCAGCGGTCCGCGTGATCGTTGAGACAACCGAAGCGTTGCTGCAGGTCAGACCTGTCAGGTTCCATCCATCGGTGACGCCTTCGGTGACCGTGTAGGTGGCACCAGCAACAGAAGTCGATGTGACACCCGTAACCGTCTTCGAGCTGGCGAGCGCGTTGAGTTCGCTGCCGTCGTCGTCGAGATTGAAGTTGCCGACCGGTGCGTCGCCCGTGAACGAGAAATCGTCGGGCAGGTTCGGAACGGCGTCCTTCTCGATGACAATGACGCCGCGCTGGGTGTTGTTGTAGGTGCAGGTGACGGTTTCGCCAGGATCGAGATCGATCGTGCCAGCCGCCTGGTTGATGGGCGTAGCGGGCGATGAGAGACCATCGCCAGAGCTCTCGACACACTGCAGGCTCTTCAGGTCGAAATCACCGAACGGGGCCACCTCGGTGACGGTGTACGAACCGGGCAGCACGTTGGCGTAGTACGCCTCGCCGGT
>JANOYI010000040.1:0-3820 GCA_031428795.1 Ilumatobacteraceae bacterium
CGAATCAGCGGGCGGGTTGGGCTATCTACTTGCCCAGCAGCTCGTTGCTCGCGGTGAACAAGTTGTGGATGTGCCCGCGACGTTGTCGTCGCGGGTGCGACTGTTGGGCTCGGGCAAATCCACGAAGAACGACGCCAACGACGCGAGAGCTGTCGCCGTTGCTGCGTTAAGCGCCCCGTCGCTGGCCCAGGTGCGAGTCGAGGATCACGTCACGATCCTGCGGCTGCTCGCGAAAGCCCAGTTGGACACGAGCCGCGCGAAGAGCCGGGCGTGTTGCCGGCTGCACGCGTTGGTCGCGGAGTTGGTGCCGGGCGGGATCCGCAAAGAAAATCGTGGTCAAGCAGGCCGAACAGGTCCTCGTCGACATCATCGCGACCTCTGCGGCGCAGCGTCAACGGCTCGATCGCGCTTACGACACCTTGAGCGAGATCGTCATGCTCGATGATTGCGCGAAACGGAACAAGCAACGCATCACCACCGAAGTGATCGCGTCGGGGACCTCGCTGCCCGCGATCTTCGGGGTCGGCCCGATCCTTGCCGGAATGCTCATTGGTTACACCGGTGACATCACACGGTTCCCCACACCAGGCCACTACGCCGCCTACAACGGGACCGCCCCCGTCGAGTTCTCCTCGTCTGGTCGCACGGTGCACCGGCTGTCGCGTCGCGGGAACCGGACGTTGAACCACGCGCTGCACATGGTCGCGGTCACCCAGATCCGCCACGCGCACAGCGAGGGCCGCGCCTATTACGACCGCAAGATCACCGAAGGCAAACACCACGCGAAGAAGCGCGCCGCGCGTTGAAGCGTCAGATCTCCGACCGCGTCTACCGACAACTCCGATCCGACATCGCGAGCAAGTAGGCCCGGGAGGACAATCAGGGAACGACTCTCACATCCAGCGCGGCCGGCAAAACCCTGGCACCCGGCACTTCGGATCAAGTCACTCCCGGGCCCAAAGCAAACTTTACGCCCGTCAGCGCGCCGCTGTCACGGGCCTCGTTTCGACGCGCCCGCGGTACCGCCAAAGAAGCCACTTGACACAAAGAGGGATCGTACTGCGCTACGTGACTTGCGTGGACGGAGACGCAACAGAACGATGTGGAACCGGCGGCATTTGATGCTCTGTCCGGCCCTGCCACCGGGGGTTATGGATACGCGGCTTGTGTCATCGCGAACGATCACGGTCATGTGGTCAGCCGCCGCTCATTGTTGGCCGGTCGGTCTTCCCACGGCAGGCGCACCCGATGTGCTGTGCCCGCCGACTGCTCGAACTAAGGTCGTTCGATGAGCAGCCAGAGGGTGCCCGGCGGTGTCGTCCACAGCCTTCCTCGGGATCTGCGCTCCGCGTTGATTGAGGTCGACGGCGCCCTCGACGCATGGAAAAACATCACACCGCTCGCCCGCAACGAGTTCATCTGCTGGGTCGAGGACGCCAAACAGCCAGCGACGCGTGAACGCCGTATCCGTCGGACCCACGAAGAATTGGCCGAGGGCAAGCGCCGACCGTGCTGCTGGCCGGGCTGCAAGCATCGCGAACGCACCGGGAAGGCCTGAACGACAAGGTCCGAGGTGACGACGCTGACTCATGCCGCGGGACCGGTTCAGCTGAACCGATCGGACAGCGAACCAGGTCGCGGATTCGGGACCTCCCGCGCTACCAACTGGTGCGGTCGGGGGAGCCGTCTTCGTCGTCGTCTGGCAGGACCAGGTCCCAGCGGTCGCGGCAGTCTTCGCAGCGGTAGGCAACGATGTCGCCGGGCAACCAGATGCCGTCCTCCGTGGGGTGCGTCAGCAGATGGCAACGGCCGCCGCAATCGACACAGATGATGGTGGGTTCCGGTTGCAGCACGCCCGTAGTCTGGCCGAGATGGAAGCGGTGACGGCATGCGGGTGATTTCTGGCGAGTTCGGTGGACGACGTTTGGTGACCCCGGAAGGTGAGACGACGCGTCCCACCACCGACAAGACGCGCGGCGCAATCTTCAACTCGCTGGACAGCATGGGCATCCTCGAAGGTGCCGTCGTGGCCGATCTCTACGCAGGCTCGGGAGCTCTGGGCATCGAAGCGATCTCTCGCGGCGCCGCCAAGTGCGTGTTCGTCGAGCGCGACCGGACGGCGCTGCTTGCGCTGCGCGAGAACATCGCCACACTGGGCATCGAAGACCGCTGCACGGTTCACGGCACCGATGTCATGGCGTGGGTGCCCGCCATGCGAAATGTCGACATTGCATTCATCGACCCGCCGTACGCGTTCGAGGCATGGCCGGCGTTGCTCAAGCTGGTCGACGTTGGTCTGGTAGTTGCCGAAGCTGACGACCCGATTGAGGCGCCCGAGGGTTGGACCCAGCTGCGCTCGCGTCGCTACGGCCGCGCCTGGGTCACGCTGCTGGAAACCAACGCAGTGTGAACGGCTAGCGTGTGGCCGCCATGGCGACCGTTCTCTACCCCGGAAGTTTCGATCCGCTGCACCTGGGCCACATCGACGTCATCGAGCAATCGGTGGCGTTGTTCGGCAAGGTCATCGTCGGTGTGATGCACAACCCTGGCAAGGCCGGCGGCATGTTCACGCTCGAACAGCGCCAGGAGATGATCCGAGCCAGTATCTCGTACCTTCCTTCTGTGAAGGTGATGGCATTCGAGGGCCTCGCCGTTGATGCTGTCAAGCAGGTGAAAGCCGCGTTCATCGTCAAGGGGTTGCGAACCGGCGGCGACTTCGAAGTCGAGCAGCAGATGGCGCACACCAACCACGCAGTCAGCGGTGTGCGCACCGTCTATCTGCCGTGCAAGCCAGCGCTGGTGTCCATCAGCAGCCGTTTCATTCGGGAGATCGCCCAGTACGGTGGCGACGTCACGTCGCTGGTTCCGGCCCGGGTTGCCGCCGAACTGGCCACGCTTTTTCCCTCCAACTCGAAGACTTCCGAGACCTCATGAGCAACGACAAATGAGCAACGACATATGAGCAACGACGACCAGTACGACGACGACCAGTACGACGACGAGATTGACGACTCCGACGCGTTCGTTCGCTCCACCAACGGCTATGTCGGCGACGCCGAGGCGCTGCTGCGCCGCGCAGTCGACATCATCGCAACTGCTCCCACGATGCCGCTGTCGTCGTCACCGCGCATTGACCGCGACGAGATCATCGAGCTGCTGGAAGAGACGTTGCACCGTCTGCCCGACGAAATGCGTCAGGCGCGCTGGATGATCAAGGAACGTCAGGAATTCGTTGCCAAGACTCGGCGCGAAGCCGACGAACTCCTCGAGGCCGCACGTGTGCAGGCCGAGCGGATGGTGCAGCGCACCGAAGTGGTCCGTGCCGCCGAGCAGCGCGCCCGTCAGATCAGCGAGGCCGCCGACACCGACGCCCGCCGCTTGCGCCATGAGACCGAGGACTTCCTCGACCAGCGTTTGGGTAGCTTCGAGATCCTGCTCGACCGGCTCACCAAGACGGTTCAGTCCGGCCGTTCACGGTTGGCCATTGGCGAGCACCACGAGGGCGATATCGGCGAGGAAGATGACCCGACAAAGGGCTTCTTCGACCAGGATCGGTAGCGGCTCGTGAATCCGTTGCGTGTCAACGCCGCCGAACTCTTGCGGCGACCTGGAAATCAGAAGTCCGTGGAACTGGTCGCAATCCTGGCTGAGTTGGAGGTCGTCGATCCATCGCGCTTTGCCGACGACGCTCAAGTGGCTGTTCGGCTGCACCTCGAGGCCCTCAGTGACGGAATCGTGATCGACGGCGAGCTCAGCGTGCCGTGGCACGGCGTGTGTCGCCGTTGCCTGGTGGAAACCGGTGGCACCCAGGTCAGTGAAG
>JANOYI010000041.1:0-17160 GCA_031428795.1 Ilumatobacteraceae bacterium
CAGACCGTCGAGATCGGTCAGTCGGTCGTGGTGCTGGAGGCCATGAAGATGGAAAACCAGATCACCGCCGAGAAGGCCGGCACGGTCAAAGAAGTCAAGGTGAAGGCGGGCGACACCGTCGGTGCCGGCGACGTCGTTGTCGTGATTGCCTGATCCGTTCGACCGTTTGAAGCCTTCCGCCCGCAGAGCGAGCGGAGGTGCACAATCGCGCGTCAGTCGGCTGCTTCGGCAAGCGCCTCGGCCAGCGCAGGGTGCACGAGCAGGCTCTCGACGATGTCAGTGACTTTCAGGTTGGCGGTGACCGCCAGAGCGATCACGCTGATCAATTCAGCAGCGTGACGGCCGACGATGGAGCCACCCAACACCACGCCGGTGGCCGGGTCGCTGATGATCTTCACGAACCCGCGCCAGTCGTTGTTGATGAGCGCCTTGGGCGTACTGCTGAACGGCACCTTGGTGACACGAATCTTGCGCCCGACAGCGAAGGCGTCGGCCTCGGCCAGGCCTACGTCGGCAATCTCCGGCTCGGTGAATATCGCGTTGGCGGCCTTGTCGTAATCGAGGTGGCGATGGGCCACCTTCTGGAGACCCATCACATGCTCGGCAACCTTGCGGCCTTGCATGCTGGCTACCGACGAGAGCGGCAGCTTGCCGCTCATGTCGCCCGCTGCATAGATGGTGGGCACGCTGCTCTGGCAGTGACGGTTGATGGTCACGTACCCGCTGGCGTCGGTTTCCACGCCCGCCAGTTCGAGGCCAAGTCCGTTGGTGTTGGGCACGGAGCCGATGGCCAGCACGGCGTGCGAGCTGCGAACCACTCGACCGTCATCGCATCTCACGACCACTTCTTCGACGCCGGCCTCGTCGACGACCCGTTCGATGGCAGTGGCCCGCGCCCCCTTGAGCAGCTTGACCCCACGCTGAAGGAAGTCGTCCTCGAGGACGGCCGCGACCTCGGCATCTTTGCCGGGCAGCACCTGTTGGCGGCTGACGACCAAGTTGACCTTGGCACCGAACGAGCTGAACATGTGGACGAATTCCACACCTGTGACGCCCGAGCCGACGATGGTGACACTTTCGGGAAAGACCTTCGGCGGGTAGCAATCGCGGGTGACCAGGATTCGCTCACCGTCGGGGACGCACCAATCCGGAATGCGCGGTCGGCTACCAGTCGCAATCAACACCGCATCTGCTGGCAGCACTTTCACTGTCGCAACGCCGGCTTCGTCGACGGTGGTCACTTCGACCTCATTGGCCGACAGCAACCGTGCGGAGCCGTGAATGAGCGTGACACCCTGGCTGGTCAGCAAGTTGGTGGTGCTGCGCTGCAACCGCATCTTGATGCTCTCGATGCGTTCGGTCAGCGCCTCCACGTCGACCTCGGGTGCCTGCTGTTCCAGGCCCATGCCTTCCAGCCGTCGAGTGAACGCAATCGCCCCACCCGTTGCGATCATCGTCTTGGACGGAATGCAGTCCCACAGATGGGCAGCACCTCCGATGACATCGCGTTCGATGAGCGTGACCTGCGCGCCGAGCCGAGCTGCATGGGTTGCCGCGGTATTGCCCGCAGGCCCACCGCCGATGATCACAAATCGAGTCGCCACACCGCCGAGGCTACCTGCCGTTGGGCGAGCGGGCCGCGGCTCAGGCTGCTGGCGCCACCGGCGTCAGCGACCACCGGATGAGCCGGGTCACCGCAGCTCCCGCGGGAGCAACCAACACCGCCTCGCTGACGGGAAGATATGGCAGGCGCAGCGGCCATCGGGCGGACATTGGCAACAGTGCAACCGCAGCCGAAGCAAGCAAGGCGTATGCAGGTCGTGCCGTCAGCGGCAGCGGAGGTTGAATCAACAGAAAGCGTGCGGCCTCGCGCGCAGCCTTCGTTCCCTTCAGTTCGTCTCGGAAGTCGCGGAACTCGGCCCGCAACTGCGCAACGGTGACCGGCGGGTGGTTCACGCCGAGGGCGGTCGCGACGCGGGCCATGTCGGCGACGTATTCATCGGCCTCGTCATCAGAAAGCGGGGCAGCCCCGTACCTGTGGTAGGCGGCAAGAAAGCTGTCCACCTCGCAAATGTGCACCCAACGCAGCAGATGCGGGTCCCCTGCCGAGTACGCCCGACCGTCAGGGGCGACGCCGCGGACGCGGCGATGAACCTGCCTCACGCGTGCGATCGATTCCTCTGCCAGGGTGGCCGGACCAAAGGTGGTTGATGCAAGGAAGTCGGCGGTGCGTTGGAGGCGGCCCCACGGGTCAGCGCGATAGTCCGAATGATTGGCGACGCCGGCCATGGCCAGGGGATGCAGCGATTGCAGCAACAGGGCTCGCAACCCGCCAACGAACATCGATGCGTCTGAGTGCACCCGGCGAATCACCCGATCCTCCGCAAACCATCGCTCGCCTGGCGCGTTCATCACCGCCGCCATCGCCAGCCCGGGATCGTCTCCGATGACACGCGACCGGATTTGCTCGGCAATCCAGGTTCGAACGGACTCCACCGCGGGCGACATCACGCATGAGTCTCCCATCATCACGATGAGCACGACCGGTCGGGCCCGAAGGTTTCCCTATTCCTGCGTCAGGCCGTCGTCCGCGAACAGGGTTCCGCGGCTGGTCGGCGGCGGTGGCGCATCGGCGCTCTGCACCTGACCGCCCGGCAAGTTCGGGCAGTACTTAGATGGGTATTGGAACAGATTCCGTGCTTGACCGACCCACTCGAAGTGCATGCCGTCGGGAGTCAGGAAATTGCCACCCCAGGCGAAGTTGTGCTTGCGGAAGATGCGCACGATTCGGCAGTCCATCTGCGGTACGCAGCCCTGGCAGTTGGTGACCGTGTTGACGTCGATCGGTTGACCCCACGAGTGCCGAGACACAGACCCAAGGCTCTGCGTGATTCGCGACAGCCGGGCTTGCCCGGTGGTGCACCCGCCGTAGGTGTTGGCGTTCCCGGCGTCGATGCCGCCAGCGAGACCGGCATTGACGACCTCCTGGAGAGCCGCGTACAGGTCGTCCTTGACTTCCCTGTTGCACATGGCGCGAATACCGGCGGGATAGTTCTCGCCAGCCGCCGGAAGGTACGCATTTCGCCAGGTGGAGTCGACGGAGGTCCAGCCAAGAGTCGACAGGTTTGCATAGTCCATTTGGAATTCGCCGAGACGTGCTTTCGTCTGCGACATGCTCATCGTGAGATCCGGGTCGAATGCATCCCATGACTGACGAATTCGAACCTTGCTATTTCCCGAGACACCTCGGTTGGCGAGGGCCGCTTGCAATGTGGGCCGATCGAACTTGCCGTAGATCAGTACTCGCGTGTCGAGGGTCGCCCCGAGCATGGCTGCCTGCTGTGTGCTCATGAGGATCTCGGTGCCTCCGATGTCGCCGTCGGCGGCGACCATACCGATGGTGAACGAAAGGCTGCCGCCGCCCGCCGTCATCATCTCGATCCGATCACCTGCGACGGCCCCGCGAAGACCAGCCGACGTCTGGCCCATGACGATGGAACCCTGGCTGATTGGCGCAGCAATGGTGCGGCCCATGATGCCGCCGAGCGCCTCCAGCGGCAGCGCGGTGATCGACATCGGGAACGCCCACCCGGGCCCGCTCGACTGCTGAATCACGGCCGGGCCACGCCGAACCGCCGTCATGCCGGCGCTGAAGCCACGGCCGGTGACCGCCGCCGCGCCCGCATCACGAGCGGCTGCCATTGCTGCGTCACGGATGGGCGCGGTGAGCTCGCCGGTCTGAAACACGGAGACTGCGTCGCCGAGAGCAGTGATGTAGACGGCAGGCGCGAACACATCGGCGGGATCATCAATCGATGCCACCGGCGCGGCGGCCGGGGCTGCGAGCGATTGCCCAAGCAGCGCACACGCCATGATCAGTGCTGCCACTCCAAGTCGGCGACGCGGCATCGAAAAGTCCTCCTGAGACCACTTACGCCCGGCGTGACGCTACCACTGAGGCAATCCAGACGACCGGCAGCGCACCCTCGCAGATGAATCGATCGCCCAACAAGTCACCGCAGCGAGTACCGTCAAAGGACTGTGAGCAGCGACGAAACCCCTTCCGAAGCACCCGACACCGACACGCCTGGCGACGCCAGCGGCAGCGGACTGGTCGCCGAGAAGACAAAGCGGCTCGCAAAGCTGGACGACATGCGGGCGGCGGGCGTTCATCCCTATCCGTACCGGTTCGACCGCACCAGCACCCTCACCGAACTGCGCTCCCAGCACGGCGGCCTCGAGGCCGGGACCGAAACCGAAACCGAAGTGGCCATTGCCGGAAGAGTCATGCTGATGCGTGATTCGGGCAAGTTGATCTTCGCCACCGTCCGCGACCGCGACGACGAGGTGCAGTTGTTCGTCTCCAAAGCCGTCATCGGCGACCAGGCGTTCGAGGCGCTGCGCGACCTCGACCTTGGCGACTGGGTCGGCGTCCACGGCACTGTCATGACCACTCGCAAGGGCGAACTGAGCGTGAAGGTGCAGCGCTTTGAACTGCTGTCGAAGGCAGTACGACCGCTGCCCGACAAGTGGCACGGCCTCACCGACACCGACACGCGGTTCCGCCAGCGATACGCGGACTTGATCGTCAACGAGGATGCTCGGCGCAACTTCCGCATCCGTCACGAGATGATCGCCAGCTTTCGACGAACGCTGCACGGCCGCAGCTTCATCGAGGTGGAAACACCCGTGCTGCACATGGAAGCCGGCGGTGCACACGCACGCCCCTTCGTCACGCACCACAACACGCTCGACATGCAGCTGTACCTACGCATTGCGTTGGAGCTGCACCTGAAGCGACTGATCGTCGGCGGCATGGAGCGTGTGTTCGAGATCGGCCGCATCTTCCGCAACGAAGGCATGAGCACGCGTCACAATCCCGAGTTCACGATGATGGAGCTGTACCAGGCGTACGGCGACTACCGCGAGATGATCGAAATCACCGAAGCACTCATCACACAGGCCGCGATTGACGCCACCGGCACCTCTGTAGTGACCGCGTTCGGCCCGAACGACACGACACTGGAAGTCGACCTCGCTCATCCGTGGCGGCAGGCTCGGATGATCGATCTCATCGAGGAAGCCATCGGTGTTGCGGTGCATCCGTCGCAGCCCGTTGAAGAGTTGCGCGAACTCGCGACGAAGCACGGCGTCTCGTGCGCGCCTCGCTGGGGGTCGGGCAAGATCATCGAAGAACTGTTCGAGGCCACGGCCGAACACAAGCTCATTGCGCCTACCTTCGTGACCGGGCACCCAGTCGAGATCTCGCCGCTGGCCCGAGTCGACCGAAACGATCCACACCTCACCGAGCGATTCGAACTGTTCATCGGTGGTCGCGAGATTGCCAACGGGTACAGCGAGCTCAACGACCCGGTCGAACAACGTCAACGCTTCGAGGACGAACAGACTGCGAAGGACCTGGGCGACGACGAGGCGGCGACGGCAATCGACGAGGACTACCTGCGTGCGCTGGAGTACGGCCTCCCCCCGACCGGCGGTCTGGGTATCGGCATGGACCGCGTCGCGATGCTGATCGCGGGTGTCAACAGCATCAAGGAAGTCATCCTGTTCCCGACTCTGCGGCCCGAAATTTTCTAGGAGCAACAATGACTGCAGCATGGGGCCGAGGCCTCGCCACCATCACCGACGACGGCACCGTGCTGGACACCTGGTTTCGCGAGCTGGGTTTGGGGGATGAGCCACAACCGGAGTCGTTCGAGGCGTACACCACCGCTGCCCGCCGCGACGACGTGCGCCGCGTCAGCGTGCGCGCCGTTCAGGTACACATCGACACCGACAGTCCGCCCGCGTCCGCCAGCGACGTGTACCTGCGGCTGCACTTGCTGTCGCATCGCCTGATGGTGCCTCGCACCATCAACCTGGAAGGCATCTTTGGCCAACTCTCGAATGTTGCCTGGACCAACCTCGGCCCGGCACCGATCGAGGGTATCGAGGAACTGCGTTGGCGAGTGCGTCACAACGGTGGGGTGCTGTCGGTACACGGTCTCGACAAGTTTCCACGCATGACCGACTACGTGGTGCCCAGCGGCGTTCGGATTGCCGACGCTGACCGCGTGCGTCTTGGTGCGCACCTCGCAGTGGGAACCACCGTCATGCACGAGGGGTTCGTCAACTTCAATGCCGGCACGCTGGGAACCTCGATGGTCGAAGGCCGTATCGGCCAGGGCATTCTCGTCGGCGACGGCAGCGACATCGGCGGCGGTGCCAGCATCATCGGCACGCTGTCGGGCGGCGGCAAGGAGCAAGTCACCATCGGCGAGCGCTGCTTGTTGGGCGCCGAAGCCGGCATCGGCATCAGCCTGGGTGACGAGTGCGTGGTCGAGGCCGGTCTCTATGTCACCGCTGGAACCCTTGTCGCAGTGCACGGCCCCGACGGGGTCGAGGTTGTCAAGGCACGCGTCCTCAGCGGCAAAGGCGGCCTGCTGTACCGCCGCAACAGTCAGTCGGGCGCTGTGGAAGCCCTCCCCCGTAGCGCCAAATGGGACGGCCTGAACGCCGCCCTCCACGCGAACTAGCCCACGCCCGAGGGTTTCGGGCGCGCCGCAGGGCCTTGTTGTACCCTCGGGCTAGGGCTCGCGTTCGCAGCCTTCGATGTGGTCGTTGACCATGCCCATTGCCTGCATGAAGGCGTACATCGTGGTGGGGCCAACGAAGCTCCAGCCGCGCTTCTTCAAATCCTTCGACATCGCAATTGACTCCGGGCAGGTGGCGAACAACTCGCCGTCAATAGTCAGTCGCGTGGTGCGTGCAGGCCGGTACTGCGACACGTATGCGCACAGCGACCCGAACTCTTGCTGCAGCGCGAGCGCCCTGCCGGCGTTGTTGATGGTGCTCTGAATCTTGCCTCGATGCCGGACGATGCCGGCATCGCCCAGCAACTGCACGACGTCGCCCTCGTCGTAGGCGGCGACAGTCTCCAGATCGAAGTCGGCGAACGCCGCCCGGAAGTTCTCGCGCTTGCGCAGGATCGTCAGCCATGAGAGGCCGGATTGAAAGCCTTCGAGGCAGAACTTCTCGAACAAGCGCACGTCACCGGTGACCTCGTGGCCCCATTCGTTGTCGTGGTAGTCGACGTACAACGGGTCGTCACCACACCACCAACACCTGGTCACACCATCCACACCCACACGCAACCGCTCACCAGTCATGCGGCCAACGTAACAAGCGACCACGCCGGGACTCAGACATGGCGAGATGGGCGCTCTATCGGCAATGATCGCCCCCGTGATTCACCACTACCTCGCCGCCCGAGCGGAACTCGACGCCCCGGGTTCGCCCTTCGCCACCACCACCGAACTTGTGCGTGGGGTGCCGCTGAAGGTGTTTGCCGCCAGCCCGCCCAACATGCGAGTGCTGTGGGAGGGGTCCGCCGCCCACGGCCCGAAGGACTATCTGGTCTACGAGGACGAGCGGTACACCTACGACGAGATTCACGCGCAGGTCCGCAAGTTGGCTGCACACCTGGTTGCCAACGGTGTTCACCCCGGCAGCCGTGTTGCCATCGCCATGCGCAACTACGCGGAGTGGGTCGTGTCGTACTGGGCCAGTGTCTGCGTCGGCGCCGCAGCCGTGGGAATGAATGCGTGGTGGACCGCACCAGAAATGGAGTACGCGCTCAACGACAGCGAGCCTGCCGTCTTCATCGGCGACGACGAGCGTCTGGAACGCCTCAGCCATATGCCCGAGCAGCGGCCGATGCACATCATCTCCGTCCGCTCCGAGCGCAACGCTCCGGGCGGCGTGACGAGGTGGGCGGACATCATGGCCGCCGACGACCCGGGCACATTGCCCGACGTCGCAATCGACCCGGATGATGACGCAACCATCTTCTACACGTCCGGAACCACCGGCTTCCCGAAGGGCGCCCAACTGACCCACCGCGGCTCAGTCCACAACATCTTCAACATCATCGTCATGGGCGCCGCCACCAACCTTGCCGAAGCAAAGGCAATTGCAGCCGGCGATGTACCTGCGCCGACCGACGTTCCTGCCCCGCCGGCGCAGCCGGTGTTCATGGCACCGACGCCACTGTTTCACGTCACTGCGTGCAACTGCCTCCTGCACCCGGCAACGGTCGCTGGCGGTCGTGTCGTGCTCACCTACAAATGGGATCCGCGTCGCGCATTAGAGCTGATCGAGCGTGAAGGGGTCACCAACTTCAGTGGTGTGCCGACAATGAGTCGCGAACTCCTGATGCACCCCGATTGGGAAACCCGCAATACGTCCACGCTGGCGGGTATGGGTGGCGGCGGGGCGGCGCTGCAGCCCGACCTCGTGGGCAAGATTGCCGGCGCTCTCAAGAACGGCCAGCCATCCACCGGCTACGGCATGACCGAGACATGCGGCATCATCACCGCCAACTCGTCGCGGTGGTTCATCGCCAAGCCGGCGTCCTGCGGCCCCGTGGTTCCGACCCTAGAAGCCAAGCTCGTTGACGAGGACGGCAACGATCTCCCCGTTCACGCTTCGAGTCGCGGTGTGTTGTGCGTGCGTGGTGCCATCGTGATCAAGGGCTACCTCAACCGGCCCGAGGCCACCAACGACAGCATCCAGGACGGCTGGCTCAATACCGGCGACATCGCAATGATCGACGATGACGGGTTCGTGTTCATCGTCGACCGGGCCAAGGACATGGTGCTGCGCGGCGGCGAGAACGTGTTCTGCAGCGAGGTCGAAACGGCCATCTATCACCACGACGCAATCGCCGAGGCTGCCGTGTTCGGGATTCCCGACGAACGCCTCGGCGAGGACGTGGCCGCGGTCATCGTGCTGCGCGAAGGACACAGCCTCACGCAGCCGGAGCTGGCCGAGTTCCTGTCGGTGAGCCTTGCAAAGCACAAGATCCCTGCCACCGTGTGGTTTCGCGATGAACCGATTCCGCGCAATGCCAGCGGCAAGTTCCTCAAGCGCGAACTGCGCAAGGAGCTGATCGGCGAATGAGCAGGTCAGGCAAGCCCGAGTATCGCAAGAGCACATGCCGCGCCGCCGAGTTTTTGACGACGCCATCCGCCACCACTCGAGATCCGGTCGTTGCGCACATACGATCTCATTCATGACGCGCGACGCCCACGATCACGACACGGGTGGTTTCGCCGAGCTGGCGCGGGCACGCCGAACCAGCATGGTGGTCGATAAGGAACTTGCAGTACCGCGTACCGTCGTCGAGCAGCTCTGCGAGCTGGCGCAGTGGGCGCCGAACCACAAGCGCACGTGGCCATGGCGATTCGCTGTTGCCGAGGGCGACGGACGCGCTCGGTTGGGAAACACCATCGCCGATGCGATGGAGCGGCACGGCGACCCGCCGGAGAAGGTCACCAAGGCGCGCACGAAGTACCTGCGTACACCCTCCGTGCTCGTGATCGGTGCGGCCGCCGGCGACAGCGATACACGAAGTGCGGAGAACCGCGATGCCGTCGCAGCCGGCGTCCAGAACATTCTCCTCGCCGCGACCTCGATTGGGCTGGCCAGCTTCTGGGGTTCGTGCCCGAAAGGTGCCAACGATGCGGTCGCTGAGCTCGCTGGTTTCGAGCAGGGCACGTATGTGGCTGCGCTGATCTACCTCGGCTGGGCGACTGAAACGGTCGTCGCACCGCAGCGTCCGCCGGTGACGTTCAAGGTCATCAGCTAGAGGCCCCAACCCCTCAGTCGGCGTTCATCTGCGGTACTACCGCATCTCACCGCCGACTTTGAGACGTCAGGCGCGTTCGACGGCCTTCGCCGCCAGCGCGCGGGCACTCGCCTTGTCGGGTGAAGAGACGCCGAAGAACCCATTACTGACGCGAACGATGACCTCGTATCTGTCGTCGCCGCGGGCAACCCCGATAGCTTCCTCGCCCAGCTCGCTGAACCTGTCGATCGGTTGAGCCGTCGTCACCGGGTGGTCGAATTCGTCGGCCGACGCCACCTGCACGATGACCTGATAGTCCTCGCCGCCAGCTCGCACCTCGAAGCCGCACGTGTCTTCCGCAAGCAGGCTCGACGACGACAACGTGCCACTACCGGCACCCGCGAGCACGACCGACGCGAAGTCCTCCTCGGTCAATGCCGTGCACGGGTTGCCACCGAAGATCGTGCCCGGGGGCACCGTCGCGGTGTTGTCGGGAGGCAGGGTCTCGGCTGGCACCGGCAACAGTGTTGCCACCTCGCTGACCAACGGCACGGCACCGACTGTGTCGGGAGGCTGCTCGTTCGTGCCGCTGCACGCGACCAGAACGACCGACGACGAAAGCACTACGAGCGCTACCATCTGTGGAGTTCTACGCATAGTCAGCGACCCGGCTGGTACACGCCGAACACGTCGCGCAGCGCGTCGCTGACTTCGCCGAGCGTTGCGTCGGCACGAAGCGCTTCCTTCATCGGGTAGAGCAGGTTCCCTGTGCCGCGCGCCGCCTCCGAAATTGCAGCCAGGCGGGCCTTCACCAACTCCTGGTCACGGTTCGCCTTGTAGGCCTTCAGGCTGGCCAGCTGGCCCTGCTCCAGTGACGGATCGTTGGGAGCGACCACGAACTCGGGCTCATTGTCGACCGTGAACTTGTTGAGGCCGACGATCACGCGCTCATCGTTGTCGATGCTCTTGGTGTACTCGTAGGCGGCCTGTTCGATCTCGTCCTGTTGAAACCCTCGCTCGATGCCCTCGACCGCGCCGCCCATCTCATCGATGCGTGCGATGTACTCCCACGCCAGACGCTCGATCTCGTCAGTGAGCGTCTCCACGAAGTAGCTGCCCGCCAGCGGGTCGGGCGTATCTGCAATGCCGCTCTCGTAGCCGATGATCTGTTGTGTGCGAAGTGCGATGCGGGCTGCCCGTTCGGTGGGCAGGCTCAGCGCCTCGTCGTAGCCGTTGGTGTGCAGGCTTTGCGTGCCACCCATGACAGCGGCCATCGACTGCACCGCGACACGCACGATGTTGTTCTCCGGCTGCTGCGCGGTCAGCGTGCTGCCGCCGACCTGAGCATGGAAGCGCAGCAACTTGCTGGACTCCTTCTTCGCGCCGTATCGCTCGGTCATCAGCTTGTACCAAATGCGCCGTGATGCGCGGAACTTGGCGACCTCTTCGAAGAAGTTGTTGTGGGCGTTCCAGAAGAAGCTGAGGCGAGGTGCAAATGCATCAACCTCGAGCCCGGCAGCAATCGCGGCGTCGACATACGCGATGCCGTTGGCAATCGTGAACGCGATCTCCTGCACGGCCGTGCTACCGGCCTCGCGGATGTGGTAGCCCGAGATGCTGATCGTGTTCCACTTCGGCACATGCTGCGCGCAGTACTCGAAGATGTTGGTGATGATCCGCATGGAGGGCTTGGGCGGATAGATGTACGTACCGCGAGCGATGTACTCCTTGAGGAGGTCGTTCTGAATCGTGCCGCTGATTGCGCTGGCGGGCACTCCCTGCTCCTCGGCCACCAGCTCGTACATCAGCAACAGAATTGCGCCAGTGGAGTTGATGGTCATACTGGTGCTGACCTTGTCCAGCGGCAGGTCGGCCAGCAGTTGACGCATGTCGGCCATGTACGAGATCGCCACACCGACCTTGCCAACTTCGCCCTCGGCGCGCGGGTGGTCGCTGTCGTAGCCCATCTGGGTGGGCAGGTCGAACGCACAGCTGAGACCGGTCTGGCCGGCCTCGAGCAGGAACTTGAAGCGCTCGTTGGTGCTGGCCGCCGTGCCGAACCCTGCGTACTGACGCATGGTCCACAACTTGCCGCGGTACATCGTGGGGTACACACCACGCGTGTAGGGCGGCTTGCCGGGGGCACCCAGCTGCGTCGCTGGGTCCCAACCCTCCAAATCCGAGGCGTCGTACAGCGCCTTTACAGGAATGCCCGAATCCGTCTGGATCACCGGGCCAGTGGTCTGCTCGTCACTCATCACCCACGAGCGTAATTCGCCCAAAGAACCCGCAAGCCATCCAACGCCCAGGCGTTGACAGGCACGAGACGATGAATTCTTCGCCCGTGCGGAGTAGCCGCCGGAGATCGATATGGCTCGCACGAGTAACCGTCGTTGAAAGGCTGCCGCGTATGCACGTCAGAACCGGCGGTGCCAGGCGAAAGTCGGCGAGCAAACTTGGTAGCTCGGTCCCACCGGCCCCTGCATCCGCCCGACCCTCGGCGGCCGCATCACGGCCACCGTTGCATTGCAGATGGTTGAACGTTCTCCGCTTGCAGAGCAGCGCCACATCGAAGCATTCGGCGCTACCTCACACCGTCTCAGACCCGGCAGTATGGGCACCCCTTGTTGGTTGGTCCGGGACCCTCCTCGGGTGGACTGGCTGCGGAGGTTGGCGACGATCTCGGTTCGTCTGCGCTGAGACTGATGTGAACCGCGACAGTGGTCCACCGGGCCGGGCACTGCGCGTCTGTTGCAGCCCGCCCCGACAATTCTTGGCGCCATCCGAATCGCGGCGGCGAGATGAAGGTTGGTGTGCAGGGATGGTGGCAGACGGTCCGGGCCTCGTCACCCGCGCATTACCGTGGCGTGATGGCCGACGCTGCGCTGCATCATTTATCCGCCACCGAGTTGGCGGGCCGCATCGCCCGCCGTGAGTTGTCGGCCCGCGAGTACCTCGAGCACGTCGTCGGCCGCGTCGAAGCGCACAACCCGGCCGTGAACGCCGTCGTGACGCTCGATCTCGATCGAGCGTCGGCGGCTGCGCTCGCCGCCGACGAGGCCACCGCGGCCGGTCGATCGTCGGGGCCACTGCACGGCTTGGCCATGACCGTGAAGGATGCCCTCGCGGTGGCGGGTGTCCGTTCAACGGGCGGTGCGGTGGAACTGGCCGACCACATCGCCACCAATGACGCCGACGTCGTCGCCGCCGTGCGCGCCGCCGGCGCGATCCCTTACGGCAAGACGAACGTGCCGCGGTGGTCGGGTGATCTGCAGACCTTCAACGAGATCTTCGGCACGACGAACAACCCGTGGGACACGACGCGGGTACCGGGCGGCTCCTCGGGTGGCCCCGCAGTGTCGGTGGCGCTCGGCTTCACGGCGTTCGAGATCGGTACCGACATTGGCGGTTCGATCCGCTTCCCCTCCGCTTACTGCGGGGTGGTCGGGCACAAGCCGAGCTTCGGCCTGGTGCCCTGCGGCGGCTACATCGACCGGGTCGACTACGGCACCACCGAACCCGACATCAACGTGCACGGCCCCATCGCCCGATCGGTCGACGACCTCGAGCTCGTGCTCGACATCCTCGCCGGGCCCCGGCCCGACCGGCGAAGAACGGTGAGCCACCGCCTGCCCGCAGCGCGGTTCGACCGCATCGACCGCGCTCGGGTCGCCGTGTGGTCGGACAGCACCGACTGCCCGGCGTCGGCCGCCACGGTGGGTGCCGTCGAACAGGCGGGCGAGGTGCTGGCCGGGCTCGGGGCGCGCGTCGACCGTGCCGCCCGTCCGGCCTTCGACGCCAACGAGGCATCGATGCTGGGGCTGTGGTTGATGGTGGCGGCCACGACGCCCGCCCTCACCGACGACGAACTGGCCTTTTACCACTCGATCGCCGGGACACCCGGCCTGCCGCCGGCCGTCGCCGGGGCCGTGAGCGCGCTCACCACGTCACACCGCGACTGGATGGCTCGCGACGTCGCCCGCCAGAAGGTGCGGGCGGTGTGGCAACAGTTCTTCGGTTCCATCGACGCCCTGGTCTGCCCGGTCGTCATCAGTCCGCCGTTCCCCCACACGCAGGCCGGCTCGGCGATCGACCGGACGGTGGAGATCGACGGGGTCGCACGGTCGTATCTCGACCTCACGTGGTGGACGATGCTCATCGGCGGCGCCTATCTGCCGGCCACCGTCGTTCCGGTCGGCTTCACCACCGATGGCCTGCCGTTGGCGGTGCAGATTGTCGGCCCCTACCTCGAGGACCGCACGGCCCTCGCCGTGGCCCGGGCTCTGCGCTCCGCTCTGGGCCCGATGTCCTTCCCGGAGGTGCCGCGGACCCCGGCGCCATGAGCCGGCTCAGGTATTCTGAGCGCTTTGCCAGCTTTCGCTGAGTACGGTCCGGTCAACGCGCAGAGCATCAACGGGAGAGCACAACGAGATGAGACCGCTTCGATACGCGATCAACGTCACGCTCGACGGCTGCTGCCATCACGAGGCCGGAATCCCTCCGGAAGAGGAGTCGATGCGTTACTGGACCGCTGGGATGGAACGAGCCGATGCCCTGCTTTTCGGTCGGGTGACCCTACGAGATGATGGAGTCGGCGTGGCGGCGGCCGGCCACGGGCCCCTGGCCGGTCAGGATGGGGGTGGGGGAGATCACGTTCGCCCAAACCCACGACCGGGCGAAGAAGTACGTCGTGTCGAGCACGCTGAGTGGCGTCGATTGGAATGCCGAGTTGGTGCGAAGCGATTTGGGGCAAGAGGTTCAGCGGCTCAAGCAGGAGCCAGGCGAGGGCCTATTCGTGGGTGGCGTGACGCTCCCCACTGGCGTTGGCAGATCTAGGACTGATCGACGAGTACGAGTTCATCGTGCAGCCGATCCTGGCCGGACACGGGCCGACGTTGCTCGCCGGTCTCGGCAAGCGCATCCAGCTCGAGCTAGTCGGCCGCCACGAGTTCCGCTCGGGGGCGGTCGCAGTGCGGTACCGGCCCACGCCAGACAACTCTTGACGTGACCTGTCCTGGCACGTGACGGAACGACGGTCCCGGTGTGCGGCCAGGCCGACGCCACAAGATCTTTCCCGGCACGGGCGTCGACGACAACTGTAGATTTTCGTCTCGGGTCAACCCTCGATTGCGGACCTCATTGCAGCGAGGTAGCGGTTGGTCGCTGCCCTCTGGAGACGTCGAGCGACAGGCGGTAGCGCTCGGGCCACGACGTGTCGCAAGCGGGACGCAGCGACGATCCGAAAGTCGGTGCTGCCGTCGAACACTCGCATCACAGTGAAGGACTCCTCGCCCTGTTCGGGGTGCACCGACAGCGTTCCGTACGTGAAGCCGAACCGGTCGGGCTCGTCAATCACGTCGACAACGCGACACACGACTTCGACCCACCCGATCGGAAGCGGTGCTGCCATCGCAACGACGGAATCAACGGTCGGCGGACCGCTCGCGTATACGACAAGACCCGCTCCTTCATGAACTCGCCAGTGACGAAGCGCCTCAACTGCGCGGTCGAAAGCGTGCTCGCCTTTGCCGAGAGATGTCGACCAGCGATCCAATCGGTAGCCCGCAGGTGGCTCGGTCATCGCAGAGATGCCGACGGTGTCGTACGTGAGCGAGTCCCTCCTTCCAGCCTCCGCAAGCGGAAGCAGTTCGGCGGACGATGGTCGGGTGAGGCGAATCGACACGCGTTGAGTCTGTCCCGCCACACCGCGTCCCGCCCAGGTCTGTAGATGTTCCGGTGATCGAGTGACCTGGCCGGGGTTCCTCGTCGAGGGTCGGGGAGGCAACGCGCCTGCGGACGCGTGTGTCGATGACAGACGTAGTCAGCCGGGCGACGGACCCGTCGAACCGAGGTCGATCTGACCAACCGCTTGTTCGCAGTCGCGCTCGCGCGATCAGCCTATTCAAGGCGAGTCACAGGGTTCCGGACGAGATCACACCACGCGTCCGCGGACGCGAACCTCTCGCTTTAGGGCGCGCCGACCCACCTAGCGCGTTGACACCAAGGTTGTCATTGGCGAGCGGCGCTGAAAGCACGCTTTCTCCCGTCACCGTCGTCAACGCGATCCGCCATTTCCTCGCCACCTCACCCGCCGCTTGGGACCCGATTTCGAGGGGTTGATTCTTCAGCTTGGCAGCCAGCGCAGGCGGCTCTCCGCCCACCGTTCGTCGACCTCCCACTCGCCGACCCATCGATCGATGTACACCCCGTCGAGTTCGGGTCGCGTCGCAAGAATCGAAGCAATGTCGTCTTGGTCCTTTGCCCGCCACGCGATGAGCTTGTGGATGAGAACATCCTCAATTGTCAGGATGCCCCCGATCGCTCGAGTGTGGGCCACCGCCTGATACTCGGTCTCCACCACAAGTGCGTCGACCTTGGCTCCACGTCCGCGTATGAAGACCACATAGGGCTGCTCGCCCGGCTCCGCCATGACCTGAACGTCGTAACCGTCAGCTCGAAACGCGTCGGCAACACCATCGAGCGAACGCACCAGGAAATCCACGTCGGTAGTGAAACGCGGTGTCGACCGATACTTGAGTGCGGCGAGGGCACCGATCAATACTGGTTCGCAGCCGAGCTCAGCGAGGCGGCGTTCGTACGTTGACCAATAGTCCGAGGGATCGGGCACGGTGGTGAAACTCTCCTTCTGTGTCGAGAGCAGGGCGGCCGTCCAGAACCCGTCGTCGATTGATCGACTCGATCACCGTCGCTCGGAATTCCGGTGAGCCTTCGTCGGTGTTGTCCTCCAACGCGAGCGCCGCTACCTGACGCTCCCAATTGCGACGGTCCTTCTCACTCACGGCCACGGTCGAAGCTTACGCTTGCGTCTCTACCTGGCGGCGATGAGGGCGATTTCCATCTTCCATTCGGGGCGGGCCAGGGCGGGCACGGTGACCAGCGTGCTGGCTACACGCTGACCGTTCAACGCTGCGTCACGTGCCGCCATCACGGCACCGAGGGACGACAGCTGATCGACTACCACGTACGTGGTCACGCTCACGACGTCGGCCGGGCCCATTTCTGCCTCGGCGAGGATTGCCAGCAGATTGGCCCACACGACCGTCGCCTGCTCCTCGATCGTTGCCGCCACCGTGCCGTCGGCTCGGGTGGGGACCACGCCGCTGGTGTGCAGCCACCGCAACGCTGAGTCCGTCACGACGGCGTGGGCGTAGTTCGCTACGGGAGGGGCAATGGCGGCGGGGGCGACGATGCGATTCATACCGTCGATGTTGCCACCCGCCAGGGTGCTCCGAGTGGGTACTCCGAGTGGGTACTCCCACCCCGGGGTGTGAGTACCCACTCGGGTGGCTGGCTCTCACTCGCATCTGCCGCCACCCACTCGCACAGAGACGCTGGCACTCGCATAGTCTTGAAACATGACTGTTACCGATACAGGCGTTCGCACGATCGATGGCATTGAGCTGACCCCTAAGGCCGTCAGCCTTGAGCTGCCCGCACCGTTCACGACGGTGGAAGAGGAGCGGCTGCACCGTAAGCAGAAGCTGGCGGGCGCGCTGCGAATCTTCGGGCGC
>JANOYI010000042.1:0-2505 GCA_031428795.1 Ilumatobacteraceae bacterium
CACCGACGACGCCGAGGTGTACGCATCGCACGTCTCGCTGTGGGAGATGGCCGTCAAGCGCCGCAGCGGCAAGCTCGACGAACTCGATCGGAGAGCGGCTGACTGGTTCGACCACTTCGAGCCCCGCTCTGGCTTTCGCCAACTGCCCATTGCGGCCAGCCATCTCGGCGCAATAGAGGATCTACCGCTCCTCCACAACGACCCCTTCGACCGACTGCTCGTCACGCAGGCG
Source organism: Ilumatobacteraceae bacterium (assembly GCA_031428795.1). Lineage (GTDB taxonomy): Bacteria > Actinomycetota > Acidimicrobiia > Acidimicrobiales > Ilumatobacteraceae > UBA668. The sequence goes on from JANOYI010000042.1 coordinate 233, forward strand.
CGCCAGGGAGATTTGGCATTGGTGACCCGCGATGGGCTGGTCTCGCAGTACGACATCGACGTGATCTGGTGACGAACCAGGTCCGCACCGCACCGGAGTAGGAAAACCGCCATGCCGAAGATTTTGATCGTCGAGGACAACGAGATGAACCGCGACATGCTGTCGCGACGGCTGGAGCGGCGCGGCTTCACGGTGGTCATGGCCGTTGACGGTGGCGAAGGCGTGGCGATGGCCCGCAGCGAGATGCCCGACCTCGTGCTGATGGACATGAGCCTGCCGGTGATGAACGGTTGGGAGGCCACCCAGGCCATCCGCGCCGACGTCGCGATCGCCCACCTGCCGGTGATCGCACTCACCGCGCACTCGATGCCCGGCGACCGCGAGAAGGCGATGGAGGCCGGCTGCAACGACTACGACACCAAACCCGTCGACCTGCCCCGCCTGCTGGCGAAGATGGCGGCGTTCGGCGTGGAGGCGCCGGCGTGACACCGGAGGAAGCCCGCGAACTACGCCACGAGCTGCGCACACCGGTGAACCACCTCATCGGGTACGCCGAACTGCTGCTGGAGGAGGACGACGCCGAGGAGTCTGACGTGCAGGCGCTGCAGGCCGTTCGGGCGCACGCTCGCGAGGTGCTGGAACTGGTGCCAGCGCTCCTCGGTGATGGCCCATCGCTCGTGCCGGTGTCGGCACTGACCGACCTTGTCGGCAACCTGACGGCAACAGTCGACAGGTTGGCGGCCACCACTTCGTTGCCGAGGGCAGACGTCGAGAGGCTGTCAGTCGCGGCTATACGCCTGGGCGCGCTTGCCGCACGGCTCACAGAAGGGCCGCTGCTCGTGCAGCGCGGCGTCGGCGACGCCGCGGCGCCATTGAAGGGCAGGCTCGAAACTGTGCTGGTGGTCGACGACGACGAAGCCAACCGCAACGTGCTTGGCCGGCGATTGGCCAAGCTGGGCTACGGCATCGTCGAGGCCCGCGACGGCGTCGAAGCATTGGAAACACTCGCTCAGCCCGACCACGGCATCGACCTGGTGCTGCTCGACGTGATGATGCCCAGGCTCGACGGGTTCGCGGTGCTGGAACGGGTGCGTGCCGACCCAGCAGTCCGCCACATCCCCATCATCATGATCTCGGCCCTCGACGACATGGCCAGCATTGTGCGCTGCATCGAAGCCGGCGCCGAGGACTACCTGCCCAAACCCTTCGACCCCGTGCTGCTGAAGGCTCGCGTCGCCGCCTGCATGGAGAAGAAGCGCCTGCGCGACGCCGAGCGCGAGCTGCTCGCCCAAGTCGCCGCGTGGAACACCGAGCTCGAGCGTCGAGTCGCCGAACAGGTGCAGGAGGTCGAACGGTTCAGTGTGATGCGCCGCTTCGTACCGCCCCAACTGGTGGAGGTTTTGGCTGCGGGCGGCACCTCAATGCTGGAGAGCCACCGAGCCGAGATCACGGTGCTGTTCTGCGACCTGCGCGGGTTCACCTCGTTCGCCGAACACTCAGAGCCGGAGGACGTAATGGCAGTGCTGCGTGAAATGCACGACGCCGTCGGCCCGGTCATCTTCGAGCAGGGTGGCACCCTCTCTCAGTTCACCGGCGATGGGATGATGGTGTTCTTCAACGACCCCATCCCCTGCGACGGCCCCGAGCGCCGTGCGGTCATCCTCGGGCTCGCCATGCGCGACCACACCGAGCGACTGGCCGAAGAGTGGAAGCGCCGCGGGCACGACCTGCGCCTGGGTGTGGGCATCGCCACCGGCTACGCCACCTGCGGCCAGATCGGTTTCGACGGCCGCTTCGAGTACACCGCCATCGGCACCGTGGTGAACCTCGCGGCCCGCTTGTGCGGTCAGGCCGACGGCGGCGAGGTGCTTGCGGCGGAACGAGTGGTGGTTGCCTTGGGCGACTCGGTAGTCAGCGAGCCCGCCGGCGAGATCGAACTGAAGGGCATGGCCCGCCCCGTGGCCATCCACCGTGTCACCGCCCTGCAAGGTAGCAACTGATGTCCACCCGCTCCGTTGACAACCTTTTCCTCGAGCGCAAGCAACGGCTCATCGACGTCATGCGCTCGCGAGGAATCCCTGCGCTGCTCACCGCCGACCCCATCAGCATCCTGTACGCGACCGGCGCCCGAAACATGACAGTGCACGGATTCACCGGGCCCGATCGGTTCATGCTTTTGTTCGCCGAGGGGCCCACCATCCTGTACGAGTTCGCCGGGTGCGACCATTTGGCAGTCGGGCTGGCAACCATTGATGAAATCCGTTCCGCGCCCG
>JANOYI010000043.1:0-11452 GCA_031428795.1 Ilumatobacteraceae bacterium
TGATGTTCTTCTACCGGCCCACCGATGTGCAGGCCTGGAACGACATCTCCAACCTGCAGACGTCGGTGACCTTCGGCTTACTTGTGCGCAACATGCATAGGTGGGGCGCGCACCTGATGGTGCTCAGCGTGTTCTTGCACATGGCCCGCGTCTTCTACCACGGCGCCTACAAGCCGCCGCGCGAGTTCAACTGGGTCATCGGCGTGGTGCTGCTGATGCTCACCTTGCTGCTGTCGTTCACCGGCTACCTGCTGCCGTGGGACCAGTTGGCGCTGTGGGCCGTCACCGTGGGTACCAACATGATGGGTTACACCCCGGTGTTGGGCGAGCAGGTTCGGTTCGTCCTCTTGGGCGGTAAGGAAATCAGTGGCGACACTCTGCTGCGTTGGTACGTGCTGCACGTACTGCTGTTGCCGTTCGTGATCGTCATCTTCATGGCTATTCACTTCTGGCGTGTCCGCAAAGACGGCGGCATCTCGGGGCCGTTGTGATGAAGAGCGCCGTTGTAGTGAAGATGTATAGAGAAGGAGGCGATCGATGACTGAAATCCCAGAACACCTTCTGAAGCGTGCGCAAGCAGCTCGTGACAAGGCCGCGGCCGAGTCTGGCGCGCCTGCGGAAGCGGCACCCGCTGCGGCCCCGGCCGCTGCCAGCGAGGAAGCACCGACCGATTCGCGCATTCCCGCCCACTTGCTGGAGCGCAGCAAGGCACGCAAGGCCACCGCCGATGGTGGTGGCGGCGTTGCGGTGCAGGAAAAGGTGGCCAGTGTGGTCGCCGCTGCACCTGCCGGGGGCGGCGTGCCCGTCGGCGCCGGCCCCGGGGGCCACACTCAGCGCCTGTTGACGGTGGTCAAGAGCGGCAGCATCCAAGACGTCAAAGCCTCGCCGATCGACAAGGTGCACACCTGGCCGCACCTGCTCGCTGCCGAGTTCGTTGCTGCGCTGGCGTGCCTGTCGCTCACGTTTTTCTTCTCGATCTTCGTGAATGCGCCACTGCTGCAAGAGGCCAACATCAACAAGACGCCGAACCCGTCGAAGGCACCGTGGTACTTCCTAGGGCTGCAGGAACTGTTGACCATGTTCCACCCGATGATCGCCGGTGTGACGATTCCTGGTGTCGGCATGATCGTCTTGATCCTGGCTCCCTACATCGACAAGAACCCTTCCAACAAGCCCGAGGATCGCAAGTTTGCGATCTCACTGATGACCGTGCACCTCATGTTCTGGGCAGTGCTCGTCATCATCGGCTCCTTCTTCCGCGGTCCAGGTTTCAACTTCACGCTCCCCTGGCGTGACGGACTCTTCTTCGAACTGTGAGGCACGAACCATCATGAGTCCCGCTGTCATCATCGCTCTCGCTGTCGGTGCAATCGTCGTCCTCTTCGCCGTGGTGCTGCTGGCAACAGCGCGCAAGGCAGACGTGCGCGGCGCCGGTGCCCTGAGCCGAGAAACTCGCCGCCGCGACCGCGACGCCGACATCGACCTTCCGGTCGCGCCGACTGGCAAGGCCGTGGAGCGCGCTGCCGTCGAAGAGCGCACACAGGCGCTGGTCCCGGTCTCCGCTGCACCCCCCAGCATTTGGATTCCCCCGGACCGCGAGGAGATCGGCTTCAACCGCCGTCAGTTCCTCAACCGTTCGACGGTCGTGTTGATGAGCACGGGTTTGCTCACCTTCGCCGCCGCCGGCTTCGTTGCCTTCCTGTGGCCGACTACGGCCCCGGTGTTCGGTGGCAAGGTCAACGTCGGCAAGCTGAACGACATCATCGACAGCATTCGCAGCAATGGCGGCTTCTTCTACGCTTCCAACGCCCGCTCCTACGTCACCGTCTATCCCGCCGAAGCCCTCGTCAAGGCGCGCGGCGTGGCCGAGTACACGCCGATCATCGACGGTATGGAAGCCGGCGTGGTTGCCATCTATCAGAAGTGCCCGCACCTGGGTTGTCGTGTGCCGGAATGTAAGAGCAGCCAGTGGTTCGAGTGCCCCTGCCACGGGTCGCAGTACAACCGCAGCGGCGAGAAGAAGGCCGGCCCGGCACCCCGTGGTATGGACCACTTCGCGGTCACGGTCGGAAGTACCGGCGACGTGATCATCGACACCTCGACGGTGTTTGTCGGAGCTGCCATTGGTACCAACACCACTGGCCAAGAGGCGGAAGGTCCTCACTGCATATGATCGCGCTCAACACATCAGCCTTCGCTTGGGTCCTTTTTGTTGTCATCAGCATCGGTTGGGTGACCTACTTCTTCCTCAACAAGGGAAGCGCCCGCGACGAGCTCGGCTCAGAAGTCGAGATGGCGCCAAACCGCAAGCCCTACTACGACGATGAGACGCTCGAGGGCCCGCGCCTGGAGCGCATGCAGGTTCTCGGCGTGCTGCTGCTCATCACAGTGGTCATCGGCCTTCCGCTCTACTGGATCTTCGAGCCGAGCCGTCAGGCCGGAGCGGTCAGTGGCGAGGAAGAGCGCTTCCGCTATTGGGGCGAGCAGTTGTTCGAGACCACCGCCAACAACGGGTTCAACTGTGCTGGCTGCCACGGCGGCATGCAGGCCGGCGGCAACGTCGCCCCCTATGCCATCACAGATGTCAACACGCAGGAAGTCACCGCCGTCAACTGGTACGCGCCAGCGCTGAACACGGTGTTCTACAGATTTAGCCAAGAAGAGGTTCGTTTCATCCTCAACTACGGCCGCCCGTTCTCGCCGATGTCGGCGTGGGGCGCGCCCGGCGGCGGCCCGATGACGGTTCAAAACATCGAGACCCTGCTGGTGTATTTGAGGTCGATTCAGATCCCGCCAGAGGGCTGCATCGCCGACGACAGCTTCGTCGAGAACGCCGATCCGTACGTCTGTGAAGGCGGCGTCCTGCCGCAGGCCGACAAGGACTCCATCCAGGCCAGCGTCGACGCGTATCTCGCTGCGAACCCTGGTGCGTCCGATGGCGAAGCGCTGTTCAACTCGAACCTCGGCAGTGGCGCCTACAGCTGCGCCCGCTGCCACACCCCAGGCTGGAGCTACGGCCAGCCGGGTGTCACGGCGCAGGGTGCGTTCGGGTGGAACCTCACCGGTGGTGCCACCAACACGCACTTCCCCAGCGACCAGGACATGATCAACTTCATCAAGATCGGCTCCAAGAACGGTGCCAAGTACGGCCTGCAAGGCCAGGGTTCGGGCCGCATGCCTGGCTTTGGCCACGTGCTGTCCGACGAGCAGATCGCCGCCATCGTCGACTACGTCCGGAGCCTCTAGATGCTTGCAGCACTTGCGCCTGCTTCCGCAGGACTCATCGGCAACGTGGAGAAAATTCCGATCGGCCCGTGGGAATGGGAGTTGCGCGGCACGCTCATCGTGATCATGGCGGTCGCCGTGCTGTGCGGAAGCCTGTACATGATCCTGGCCACCAACCTCGGTGCCCGCCTCGGTTTCATCGTCGCGCTCACCGGCCTCGCGGGCTGGATGTTCATCATGGGTGCGGTGTGGTGGACGTACGGAAAGGGTCTGCTGGGCCCGGACCCCACGTGGCAGCCCGTCGCCAACGCAACGGTCATCCGCGACGCAACTGCGTTGCACGAAGTCGGCATTCTTGATCAGTTGTTTGCGACGTCCGACGACCCAATCTCTGATGCAGCGGCAGTGCAGGGCTTGCTGCGCGAGAGTTCATGGTCGCAGCTCAATTCGGCGTTGCCTTCGCACGCCCAGGCCGGCGCGGCAGGCAGCGTGTTTCTTGAGGAGTCTGGCGCATTCGCTGCCGGTGAGTACACGGTCGTCAACGTGTTCGAGAAAGGTGGCGAGCGCAGCCCCACCTTCTGGGATGAACGCATCGACTTCCTGGCGTTCTTCCACGCGCCGCACTACGCCTTGGTAGAGGTCGCGCCCCTGGTGCCGCAACGAACCGAACCGGGCCGGGCTCCGGCGCGTGCCGTCGTCGACACCAGCCGTCCGCACGAGTACGTGTACATGATCCGCGACATGGGCTCGAAGCGCGTGCCGGCGGCAATCATCACGATCTCGTCGTTGATCATCTTCCTCACGCTCTGTTGGATGCTGCACACTCGCGACCGCCGAGTGCTGGCCAACCGCTCGGCCAAGGCACTTCCGGCGAAGGTCTGACCACATGGGCCAATACCTGCCGATCGTGTGCCTCCTTGTTCTGGCGGGGCTCTTCGGTGCGCTGAGCTTTTTCGCATCCAGCCTGCTGGCCCCGCGACGCCCGTCGGCTGCGAAGGAGGCGCCGTACGAGTGTGGCATCGTGCCCAGCCGCGAGCCACCCGAGCGCTTCCCGGTCACGTTCTACGTGGTCGCCATGCTGTTCATCATGTTCGACATCGAGCTGATCTTCATCTACCCATTCGCGGTTGACCGCGAATTCCTCGGTGCCTACGCGCTGTGGGAGATGATCGGTTTCAGCGTGGTGTTCTTCGGCGCCTTCGTCTATGTGGTCGCCCGCGGCGCACTCGATTGGGGCCCGGTCACCAAGCAGCGTCGCCTCGACTCGGTGTTGTCCTCCAGCCGCACCAGCACCAGCACCATCCGTCGGGTTGGCCTCGAGGGCCGTCCAGACGTGAATGAAACCGGCAACGAGGCCGCAGCCTGATGGGCCTCGTCCACGACATCCAAGGCGACGGCTTCGGTGGCATTCCGCACAACGCCATCACGGCCAAACTCGAAGACCTGGTCAACTGGGCGCGCAGCCGGAGCTCGTGGCCGGCGTCGTTCGGTCTCGCGTGCTGCGCCATCGAAATGATGGCCACGGGAGGCGCGCACTACGACATCAGCCGCTTCGGTATGGAGGTCTTCCGCGCCTCGCCGCGTCAGGCCGACATCATGATCGTGGCCGGTCGCGTCAGCCAAAAGATGGCCCCCGTGTTGCGCCAGGTGTACGACCAGATGATGGAGCCCAAGTGGGTCATCAGCATGGGTGTGTGCGCCAGCAGCGGCGGCATGTTCAACAACTACGCGATCGTGCAGGGTGTCGACCAGATCGTGCCCGTCGACGTCTATGCGCCCGGCTGCCCGCCCACGCCCGAGACGCTGATTCACGCCATCGAAACGTTGCACACCAAGATCGAGAACGGCGAGCTGTTGAAGCGCCGCGCTGCAACCGGCGCCGGTGCAGGGTTGCACGTCACCGAAATCGAACGTGGCGCCCAGCCGATTCCGGTCATCCTGGGAAGTCGGTAACGATGTCGGACGTCGCCGAACCCGAAGTCGTCGCGCCCGAACCGCCCATGATGCACGGCGTGCCGTTGAGCGACAGCCGCGGTCAGCGCGTGCTGCATCCCACGCGTGAGGGCTACGTCAAGTTGGTGCGCACGTTGCTGGACGACACGTTCACGATGTGCGCCGACCTGACTGCCGTCGACTACCTCACCTACCCCGGCCGTCCGCTGCCGGACGGCGTTGCGCGCGAGCGATTCGAAGTCGTGGTCAACCTGTTGTCCCTCGAGAAGCGGGAGCGCATTCGCCTTCGGGTGCAGGTGCCCGAGGACGACACGACAATCGCGACCCTTTTCGATCTGTATCCGGGCAGCGAAGCCATGGAGCGCGAGGTGTACGACATGTTCGGCATCACGTTCATCGACCACCCCGACCTCACCCGCATCTTGATGCCGGAGGATTGGGAAGGCCACCCGTTGCGCAAGGACTACGACCAAGGTTGCATCCCCGTGCAGTTCAGCACCGACTTCTCAGCGAAGGAGCGTGCGCAATGACCGACAGCGCCGCTCAAGACATCCTTGAAACGATCCGCGAGGGCAACGAGCCCGAGCAGGGCCTCAAGCCGCGCAGCGAACTGACCGCGCGCGAACTGCTCCGCGAGGTCGGCGCAGTGCTGCGCATGAGCGAGGCCGACGCCGCCAAGTTGGGCGACATTCCTCTGGACCCCGCCGACGATCAGACCATGATCATCAACATGGGGCCGCAGCACCCCAGTACTCACGGCGTGTTGCGTTTGATGCTGGAACTGCAGGGCGAAACCGTCCTGCGCTGCAAGCCGATCATCGGCTACCTGCACACCGGCATGGAGAAGCAGGGCGAGAACCTGACGTACATGCAAGGCGGCACCAACGTCACCCGCATGGACTACGTCAGCCCGCTGAACAACGAACTCGTCTTCAGCATGGCCACCGAGAAGTTGTTGGGTATCGACGGCGACATTCCCGAGCGCGCCGTCTGGATGCGGATGCTGCTCAGCGAACTGAACCGCATGAGCAGCCACCTGTTGTTCGTGGCGACCAACGGCATGGACCTTGGTGCGGTCGGCATGATGATCTACGGCTGGCGCGAGCGCGAGCAGGTCTTGCGTTTCTTCCAGAAGGTCACCGGCTTGCGGATGAACCACAACTTCATCCGCCCCGGCGGTGTCGCTGCCGACCTGCCCGAAGGCTGGCGCGACGACGTGTTGTTCCTCCTCGAGATGATCCCGCCGCGGCTTGAGGAGTACGACATCCTGATGACGGGCCAGCCCATCTGGCGCGACCGGTTGCAGGGTGTTGGGGTCATCACGCAGGCGGAAGCGATTGCGCTGGGCGCCACCGGGCCCATCCTGCGCAGCACCGGGTTGGAATGGGACCTTCGTCGCGATCAGCCGTACCTGCACTACGACGAGATGGAATTCGACGTCATCGTCGGCAGCTACGGCGACGCATTCGACCGTTACGCGATTCGTCTCAACGAGATTCGCGAGAGCATCCGCATCGTGCACCAAATCCTCGACCGCATGCCCGGCGGCGACTATCGCATCCAGAACAAGAAGGTCACGCCGCCACCGCGCGCTCGTATCGACGAGAGCATGGAAGCCCTGATCCACCACTTCAAGATCTTCACCGAGGGCTTCAAGGTTCCCGAGGGCGAGGTCTACGTGGCCATCGAAAGCCCCCGCGGCGAGATCGGTTGCTACATCGCCAGCGACGGTTCGGCCACGCCATACCGCATGCACGTGCGTGCCCCATCGTTCGTCAACGTCCAATGCCTGCCGCACATGATGCGCGGCGGCCTCGTCGCCGACGCCGTCGCCGTCATCTCCTCCGTCGATCCCGTACTCGGCGAAGTGGACCGCTAGCCATGAGCCGTCTCAACGAAGCAAACATCATTGTGGCGAAGGAGATCATCGGGCGCTACCCCAAGGCTCGTTCGGCCACCATTCCGTTGCTGCACCTTTCGCAGCAGCAGAACGGGTATGTCACCAACATGGCCATGGCGCACATTGCTGAGCTGGTTGGCGCAACGTCCGCTCAGATTCTTGGCACCGCCACCTTCTACGAGATGTTCAAGTTCGAGCCGGTCGGTAAGTACCTGCTCAACATCTGCGGAACCATGTCGTGCGCTCTGCTGGGCGCCGAAGAACTGATCCATCACGCCGAACAGAAGCTGGGCGTCAAGGTTGGCGGCACCTCAGCCGACGGCATGGTCACGTTGGAGCGCGCCGAATGTCAGGCCGCCTGCACCGAAGCGCCCTGCCTGCAGGCCAACTACCGCTTCCGCTATCGCATGACCCCCGAGGGGCTCGACACGTTCATCGACGACTTGGTCGCCGGCCGCCTCGAAGGTGAGATTCCTCCGCATGGCACCGTCGCCCGCGTTCGCCAGCACATTCCTGCCGATCGCGGCGTGGGCGTGCTGGCACCCGAGGCCGTCGAGGGCGCACCACTGTGGATCACCACCGCAGCCGCACGCACGGAGGCACCGAAGTGACCACGTACTCCTGGGCCCCTGGCTACATCGACGATGGTGACCGCCCGAAGGTCGTCACCTCCCGCTTTCATCTGGAAGACAGCTACACACTCGAGCGTTTCCTCGCCACCGGCGGGTACGAAGGTCTCAAGTCAGCGCTGGGTCGCACGCCAACCGCGATCCACGACGACGTGAAAGCGGCCACCGTGTTGGGCCGTGGCGGCGCCGGCTTCCCGGCCGGCACCAAGTGGGGTCTGACCCCGCAAGGTGTGTGGCCGCGCTACCTCGTCGTCAACGGCGACGAGAGCGAGCCGGGCACCTACAAGGACCGCCTGCTGATGGAGCGCGACCCGCACCAGCTGATCGAAGGCTGTCTCATCGCCTCGTACGCGGCTGGCCTGTCGCAGTGCTTCCTCTACATCCGTGGCGAGATGGCGCTGGCGCAAGAGCGCGTCGCCACCGCCCTCAACGAGGCGTACGCCGCTGGCTACGTCGGCAAGAACATTCTCGGCTCCGACTTCAGCATCGACATCGTGCTGCACTGGGGCGCCGGTGCGTATGTCGTCGGTGAGGAGACAGCGCTCATCGAGTCGCTGGAAGGCAAGCGCGGCGAGCCGCGTTTGAAGCCGCCATTCTTCCCCGCAGCCGTGGGCCTGTACGGCCGTCCGACCATCGTCAACAACGTCGAGACGCTCGCCAACCTGCCGTGGCTGATGGTCAACGGCCCGGCCGCGTACACGGCCATCGGTACGGCCACCAGCCCGGGCACTCGCATGGTCGCGGTCTCGGGTCACGTGCAGCGGCCCGGCGTCTACGAGATCATCAACGGCACCACAACCTTCCGCGACCTGCTCTACGGCGACGAGTTCTGCCAAGGCATTCGCGATGGCAACGAGCTGAAGGCATTCGTGCCCGGCGGCGGTTCCGCACCCTGGTTCACGCCCGAGCAGTTGGACCTTCCGTTCGAAGGCAAGCTGGTCGGCGCAGCCGGTTCGATGCTTGGTTCGGGCGCGATCATGGTGATGGATCACACCACCGACATTCCCGCCGCAGCCCTGACGCTGACTCGCTTCTATGCGCACGAGAGCTGTGGCCAGTGCACACCGTGCCGCGAGGGTGGCACGTGGCTCGAGCGTGTGCTCAGCCGCGTGGTCGATGGTCGTGGCACCCATGCTGACCTCGACCAGATGTTCGAGATCGGCGAGTCGATCTGCCCCGGCACGTTCCCGCACGCGGCCAGCACCGAGCTCGGTCTCGCAGCCGCGCCGTTCCCTTACAAGATGACCACCATCTGCTTTGTCGGCCCGTCGGCGTACGCCCCGGTCCATTCCGCCCTCACGCTGTTCCGCAGTGAGTTCGAAGCCAAGATCGTGGAACGCAAGCGCATTCCAGTCACCGCTGAAGCAGTCGGAGCTCACTGATGACGACCACCGAGCCCATCATCGAAACTGACGCACCGCCTCCGGACCCCAACGCAGTCCAGGTCACGATCAACGGTGTGCCGCACACGGCTCGCAAGGGTCAGCTGGTCATCGAGGCGGCGGCCGACGCAGGCGAGTACATCCCGCGCTTCTGCTACCACGAGCGGATGACCTCGGTCGGCAAGTGCCGCATGTGTTTGGTCGAGTGCGACTCGGGTCGTGGCCCGGCCGTCACCGTGTCGTGCATGGTGCCGGTGGCGCCCGACATGAAGATCGACACGCAAGGGGAAAACACCAAGCGGATGCAGGAAGGCGTGCTGGAACTACTGCTCGCCAACCACCCGCTGGACTGCCCGGTGTGCGACAAGGGTGGCGAATGCCCGCTGCAGGATCAGACGGTCAGCAGCGGTCCCGGCGAAAGCCGCTATGTCGAAGAGAAGCGCCACTACGAGAAGCCGATCGCCATCAGCGACATCGTCTACCTCGACCGTGAGCGTTGCATTCTGTGCGACCGTTGCACTCGCTTCGCCGACGAAGTCGCTGGCGACGCGCTGATTCATTTCAGCGGGCGCGCCAACAACACCTACATCACCACCTACCCCGACGAGCCGTTCAGCAGCTACTTCAGCGGCAACACCGTGCAGATCTGCCCGGTCGGTGCACTGACCGCCAAGCCCTATCGCTTCAAGGCCCGCCCGTGGGACCTGACGCAGCAGGAGTCCACCTGCACCACCTGCTCGGTGGGTTGCCGCACGGTCGTGCAGAGCAGTAACGACGAGTTACTGCGCTACATGGGCGTGGACAGCGACCCGGTGAACCACGGTTGGTTGTGTGACCGCGGCCGCTTCAACTTCGAATCGGTGAAGAGCGACGAGCGCGTACTGCAGCCGCTGGTTCGCAACGGCGGCACCCTCGAACCCGCCTCATGGAGCACGGCGTTCGCGACGGCCGCAGCGCTGATCCAGGAGGCCAAGGCTGCCGGTGGCGCCGAGAGCATCGCAGTCATCGGTGGCGCCCGCGGTACCAACGAAGACGCGTTTGCATGGGCCCGCTTGGCTCACGAAGTCATTGGTACGCCCAACGTGTACTCGCAGATGGGCGACGGGCTGCCGGTCGGCCTGCTCGGCCTTGACCGCGCGACCATCGACGAAGCCGCCAACGCGACGACGATCATCTTGCTCGGGCCTGATCTCAAGGAAGAGCTGCCGGTGCTGTATTTGCGCCTACGCGAAGCCGCTGAGAAGAAGCGCAGCAAGATCATCGAGTTCTCGCCGAAGCTGACCGGTCTCAGCCGCAACGCATGGCGCCAGGTGGGCTACGAGCCCGGCACGCAGGTATCGGCTGTGCGGACCGCGCTCGCCGACCCGGCCATCGCCGAACAGCTCGGCAGGGGCAGCGTCGTCATCGTCGCCGGCCGCGCCAACTTGGCCGAGTCGTCGGCTGCCACCATCGCTGCGCTGGACACATTGCTTGCGGCCGCTCCCGGTGCCAAAGTGCTGCCCGCCTTCCGTCGCGGGAACGTTGTCGGCGCACTGCAGGTTGGCTTCCGCCCCGGCAAGGGGGGCCTCGACACACGGGGCACATTGCAGGCCGCAGCGGACGGCAAGATCGACTGCCTGGTGCTGCTGGGCGCCGACCCACTGGTCGACTTCCCCGACACGGATCTGGCACGTCGTGCGCTGGCCGGTGCTCGCCGCATCATTGCCGTCGACACGTTCCTTACCAAGTCGTCGTCGCTCGCCAACGTCGTGTTGGCTGCAAGCGCCTACGGCGAGAAAGCCGGTACCACCACCAATCTCGAGGGTCGGGTGAGCACGGTTGCTCGTCAAGTCACGCCCGCCGGTTCCACCCGACCCGACTGGATGATTGCCACTGAGTTGGCGCTCGAACTGGGGGGCGATCTGGGCTACGGCAGCGTCGACGACGTCACCGCCGACATCGCCAGCAAGGTCGCTGGCTTCGAGGGCGTCACTGCTGCAGCGCTGGCAACCGACAGCAACGGCGTGTTGGCAGGCGTGCCTGCAGGGATTGACCCCATCAACACCGTTGAGGTAGTCGTCTCCGAACGCAATGCATACGACTTCCGTCTCGTGGTCAGCCGCACGCTGTACGACCAGGCAGTGGGCACCGCTACATCGCCGTCCCTCGCGCACCTACCGCGTGGCTCGGTACTGCACCTGCACCCGCTCGACCTTGAGCGAGTTGGCACTACTGCGGGTACCGACGTGAAGGTGATTGGCCCGCGGTCCACCGTCATTTTCAATACCGTCGCCGACGAGTCCGTGCTGCGCGGAACGGCGTTCGTGCCGTTCAACAATCCGGGGCCGAATGTTGGCGAGCTGATTGATTGCTTCGCGTCTGTC
>JANOYI010000044.1:0-10812 GCA_031428795.1 Ilumatobacteraceae bacterium
TGGCATTTGGGACGAACTGCGCGCCACTTGCCCGATGGCACACACCGAACGGTGGGGTGGCTCGTGGCTGCCTACTCGCTACGCCGATGTGTATGCGATCGCCCACGACATCGAGAACTTCCCGTCGGGCAACGGCATCAGCGTGGTGCCGATCGTTGAGCCCGGGCCTGGCGCCACACCTGCGCCGGCCATTCTCACCGCCGGCGTGCCACCTATCAGCGCGGACCCGCCGCTGCATACATGGACTCGCCGGCTGATCCTGCCCACGATGAGCCCCGCCCGCGTTGCCGAGTACGAGGTCTTCACTCGCGAACTTTGCCGTCGGCTGGTTGACGATGTGATTGCCCGCGGAGAGGGCGATGCCGCTGCGGAGTACGCACAACAGATTCCTGTGCGAGTGATCGGCCACATCCTGGGCGTGCCGGAAGATATGTCGGCCACCTTCACCGAATGGGTGCGCGACGTGCTCGAGTTCGCGCACGACCCGGAGCGCCGCCGGCGCGGGGTGGTGGGCATCGTCACCTACCTGCAGGGCGCCATTGCCGAGCGCAAGGAAGCACCGAAGGACGACTTCATCACCGAACTACTGCAGTCGGAACACGACAGCGAACCCATCGGCGAGGCGGTCGTGATGGGGATGTGTGCGCTGCTCCTCATCGCTGGCATCGACACCACCTGGTCGTCCATCGGCTCAACGATGTGGCACCTCGCCACGCACCCCGACGATCGACGTCGTTTGATCGCCGAGCCGGAGCTGATGCCCACGGCCATCGAAGAGTTTCTGCGGGCGTACGCACCTGTGACGATGTCTCGGCGGCTGGTGGAGGACAAGGAATACAACGGTTGCCCGATGAAGGCCGGCGAGCGCGTGCTGATGAATTTTCCCGCCGCCAACCGCGACCCGGAAGTTTTCCCCGACGCTGACAAGGTGATTCTCGACCGCCAGCAGAACCGCCACCTCGCGTTCGGTGCTGGTATTCACCGCTGCGCCGGCTCCAACCTCGCCCGCATGGAGCTGCGTGTTGCAGTGGAGGAGTGGCTGGAACGAATTCCCGAGTTCGAAGTGGTCGACGAGACCAAGGTGACGTGGGCCGGCGGCCAGGTGCGCGGTCCGCGCTCGATTCGCGTCATCATCAACTGACGCTGAGATGGAGGCTGAGTGGCGGCTCAGCCCGCCAGGTACTCAGCCAGTCGTTTGTCGGCGTCGTCACCGAACAAAATTTGTGCCACTTCGTCAAGGCCTGATGAATGACGGATCACTTCGTCGCTGACCACTTGCTCGATCTTCGACCGGCGGCGCATGAAGTCCTCCAGCTTGGTGATCATCTCCGTGCTCGCTGCCAGATGGAGCTCGACGCGCAGGTAGTCGGCATTGTCCATGATGTCTTCACCCATGCGCGGGTCATCGCGGATCGCTTCCAGCATCGAGAATGCCCGCCGGCCGTAACGGCGCCACAGTCGGTCGCTGAGCGGCTCGACGTCGGGCTTGGTGCGCAGCGCATCGATCTTCATCAACCGTGCCTGACGGTAGAACTCGGCGCGGGTGGCCTTCGCCGGTTCGCCGTACCAGTTCTTCAGGTCGTTCTCGAGCGGCACTCCCAGCGACTCGACTGCTTCCGCAACCTCCTCGCCGATGTTGAGACAATCGGTCAGCTTGCCGCCGAAGATCGTGACCAGTCGCGCCCGCCGGTCGGTCTCCACGGCGTGCTTGCGGCTGAGCGACGTCCAGTCGACATCGCGTTGGTCGGCGCCGCCGGTGTTGACCACCAGCGGCCGCACGCCGCAACGCTCGGCGATCACGTCGGCGACGGTGAGCGGCTTGTCGAGATTGAGTCGCTGATTGATCTGATCGAGCAGGAAGGTGCGGTCGTCGTCGTTGACTTCAGTGAACGGCTCGTCGATGCGAGTGTCAGTGGTGCCGATCACTGAACGCGACCCCATCGGGATGACATAGAAGAGTCGCTGCGTGTCGTCGAAGAACGCCAACACCCGCTGGTGCTTATCGGTGGTGAGCCGCGGCACGACCAGATGGATGCCCTTCGAGTACACGATGCGATGGTCGGTCTTGGCACCCCAACCGCTGTTCAACTTGTCGACGAATGGGCCAGCGGCGTTGACCAACACCTTCGCGGACGTGGTGAACTCGTCGCCCGAGTCGACATCGCGCAGCTTCGCAATCCAGCGCTCACCGTCACGTTCTGCCGACACCAATTCGATGTAGTTGGCAGCGGTCGCGCCAGCGTCCATCGCCGAACGCACGAACGAAAACACGAAACGCGAATCGTTGTCGATGAGGTAGGCATCGCGGTACTCGATGCCGCCACGCACCGACGTTGTGTCAATGACTGGCTCTTCCTCTTCGATCTTCTCCTTGCTCAACATGCGCGGGTAGCGAGTGCCGAACTGGCCGATGATCCAGTACCCGAATGCACCGAGCGACGCGAACCACGGAGGGAACGGTGACGTTTCGTCGAGGCTGGCGAGAAAGCTGATCTCCTTGATGTTGTCGGGGTAGGCCTTCATCAACCGGTTGCGGGAACGGCACAACTTGAAGACCAGCAACAGCTCGTAGTTCTCCAGGTACTTGAAACCGCCCCACACCAAATTCGACGATTCCTGACTGGTGAAGTGTCCGAAGTCGCCGCGATCGATCAGTGCAACCGAGGCGCCGCGGCCAGCGAGTGCCGCCGAGGTGACAGCACCGTTGATGCCGCCGCCAACCACCAACACGTCGAAGATGCCGTCGCGAAGGTTCTCGATGTGAGTTCGCCGTGAAGCCATACCTTCATCCTGGCCGCAACTCGCCGCAACGCCTACCCCGCGTCGATGGAACTGTGTCGTCTGATACGAGGGATCTGGGTGCGGCCACTGCACACTGACGACATGCCCGACATTCGTCTTCGCCCTGTGCAGCGTGACGACCTGTCGTGGATGGTCGCGATGGCGTCAGACAAGGTCGCTGTGGGCGAACACAATTGGTCAGGGCCCACCGACCCCGACGAACTGCTCGGCCGGCTTCATCACCAATTTCAGTGCGACGGCTTTCTCGATCCCCGCGGTGGACGGCTCGTCGTGGATCTTGCCGGCGATCCCATTGGTGACGTCTCGTGGCGGCCCGAACAGTGGGGGCCATCCGACGGAAGTGTGTGCCCTGCAATCGGTATCGCACTGTTGCCCGAGTTTCGCGGGCGGGGCTTTGGCACGATCGCCCAGCGGCTACTCGTGAACCACCTGTTTCGCGAGTACGGCGTGCACCGCGTGCAAAGCGACACAGCGCTCGACAACCCCGCTGAGCAACGCGCTCTCGAGAAGGCCGGCTTCACTCGCGAGGGCGTCGTGCGCCATGCCGAGCTGCGTGATGGCGAGTATCACGACCACGTGCTGTACGGCATTCTGCGCGCCGAATGGTTGGCTGCAGAAGAAGTCTGAGCCATTGTGGAACAACGGCGCCTCTGTGTTGGTTAATGTCGCTCGTGAACCGTCACAAGGGCGGCTCAGAAGTAGAGGTACAGCAAATGACCATCGGGACCGTAAAGTTCTTCAACGCCCAAAAGGGCTTCGGATTCATCTCGCGTGAGGACGGTGCCGACGTGTTCGTGCACTTCTCCAACATCGATGGATCGGGTTACAAGTCGCTCGAAGAGGGCCAGAGCGTCGAGTTCGAAATCGGCCAGGGCCGCAAGGGCGACGAAGCCCTGAAGGTTCGCCCAGTCTGACTCGTGTGTACGTCGAGCTTCTAGCCCCGGCGCCATAACTGCAAAGGCGTGAGGTCGCGTGGTCCTGTGAAGGGCAGCGCGACCTCATCGCCGCGCCTGCCCGCAGATTGATAGGCAGCAGCGACGATCTGCAGCACGTGCCGGCCGAAAGCTGCGCTCATGATTGGTTCGCGCTGCACTCGGATGTCGTCGGCGAACGCCCGGAGCTGTTCGGTGTAGCCCATCTGATCCAGCATCGGGATCTGGCCGGTGACAGCGGGCAGCGCGATCGCGTCGCCGTTCAGCTCCAGCGAGGGGGTCGGCAATAGCTCTGCGCGAACCACTCCAATCGCACCCGCTACCTGCGCGTCCCACAGCGACTCGGGGCCAGCCTGCCAGCTGGACTCGACGCGGGCAATCAGTCCAGATTGGTAGCGCAGGCGCACATCGGCGTGCTCGTCACTGTCGTGGCCGTCGCCGCCGCGGAGCTTCGCCGACACAGCTATCGGCGAGCCCTCGCCCGCTGCGTTGGCGACGAGTAGCGCGATGGCCAACGGGTGCACTCCGAGGTCGAAGAGCGCGCCACCGCCCCATTCGTCGGTGGTGAACGCCCCCCAAGTTGGCAGACCCTGGAGTGTGCGCACCTCGAGATGCGTCAGCGTCCCGACGCGCGGCGTGAGCGCGATCATCCGCTGCACGATCGGTGCGTACGCCAGGTTCTCGGCGTACAGCAGCCTTCCGCCGTGACGCGCAGCCGCGACCACCAGAGCGTCGGCTTCGTCCAGCGTCCGACACAACGGCTTCTCCAGCAGCACCGCTGCACCCGCGTCCAAAAGTCGAATGGCATCGGTGGCATGACACTGCGGGGGAGTGGCAACGACAACGATGTCGGCGCCACCGGGGAGTTCTGCATATGAAACAGCCGAGGCGCCGAACTGCCCGGCGACCGCGGCGGCACGTTCGGCCGAGCGTGAAGCCACCGCCGTGAGCTGGAAGCCAAGCTGCCGGGTGGCGGCCGCGTGGGCCGTTGCCACCCACCCTGCGCCGTGCAACGCGACGCGTGTCACTTCACTTGCCGGCGAGAGCGGCGACGACCGGTGCGAACTTGTCGACGTCTTCGGCACCGACGATCACATACGAGAAACCCCAACGCTCGCGACGCTCGAGCAGACGCTCGATGAGCTCGTTCGGCGAGCCGATGAGAGCGAAGGGCGAGCTGAGCAGCATGGAGGTGTCGACGCCGAGCGCGCCGGCCAGGCGGTCGCGAGCGCCGGCGCCGTCATCGGTGACGTTGACGAGAAAGGCGCGAATGTTCAACTCGATGTCGTCCAAGCGATCACCGGCAGCTGCGCGGACGACGGCGATCTTTTCGTCGACTGCGTCTTCGGTCATGTGTGCGAACGCTTCCGGGCCAACGACGCCCGCATGCATGCTGGGGTTGATTCCCACGATGTCGGCCTCACGAGCGGCGATACCCAACACGCGCTTGCCGCCACCGCCGATGAGCACTGGCATCTTTGCCTGCACCGGCTTGGGAAGGCCGTTGTATTCGGTGATGGTGTAGTGCGTGCCCGCGTGCGAGAAGGCATCCGGCTGCATGCACTGCTTGATGATGCTGAGCCCCTCGAGGAAGCGATCGATACGCACGCCGGGCGTGTCGTACGGGATGCCCAGCTGCTCGTAGTCACTGATCATCCAGCCTGCGCCCATTCCGATCTCGACTCGGCCGTCGCTGAGCAGGTCCATCGTGGCAAGTTCCTTGGCCAACACGGCCGGGTGCTTGTAGTCGTTGTCAAACACCAGTGCGCACACCCGTAGATCGGTGGTGGCGTCGGCCGCTGTCATCATCGCTGGCACCGGCGCCAGCTGATTGCCAAAGTGATCAGGCATGGTGAGAACCGAGTAACCGTGGCCCTCGCTGCGCTGCGCGAGTGACACCCACTCGGTGCGGGAAGGGGCGTTGGAGGCCTGAATGCCGAAGCGGAAGGGGCGAAGCGTCATGCAACGCACGGTACCAAGTGAGGTGACCCCCGCCGTTGCCGTGCCACAAGTAGCGTGTGCGCGTCGTGCACCGCTTGGCTTGGCCCCTCCGATTTGTTGCCATCATCCTGGCTGGCGCCCTGTTGACCACGGGCGTCGTGCTGGCTGTTGCCCCGCGTCTGTGGCGAGTGGCCAACGCGCACGAAGAACTCCCAGTCGTCCTGCCGGAGTTCCAGCCGTTGTCGCAGCGAACGCTGGTGTACGACAACGCAAACAACGTGATAGCGGTCTACGAACGCGAGAACAGCCAGCCCATCAAGCTCGCACAGGTACCCATCGAGGTCATCGACTCACTGCTGGCGGTAGAGGACAACGAGTTCTACTCGCACGGCGGGGTCAATCTGCGCGGGTTCTTCCGCGCGCTGCTCTCCAACTTTGCCAGCGACGCGCCGACGCAGGGTGCCAGCACGATTACCCAACAGGTGGTGAAGAACGAGTTCCTGGCCGGCCTGCCACGCGACGGCCGCTACAAGGTGCTGCAGGCGCACTACGCCGCCATGCTGGAGAAGAAGCTGAACAAGGACGAGATCCTTGAGCGGTATCTCAATACGGTCTACTTCGGTAACAACGCGTACGGCCTGCAGGCCGCCGCCGAGGTGTACTTCGGCAAGGATGTCGGTGCGCTGACCATGGTTGAAGGTGGGTTCCTGGCCGGCCTGGTGCGCTCGCCGTCGGGATACGACCCCATCCGCAATCTCGAGCAGTCGCATCGTCGATTTGCGCAGGTCGTCGACCGGTTGGAGACCGTGGGGCTGATCACGGACGTGGAGCGGGCCGACCTCGTCGAGAACTGGCCGATACCCGAACGGGTGCGCACCATCGCCACCCTCAGTACGGTGCCCACGTACTACACACTGGCACTGCGCGATTACTTGCTGACCAAGTCGACGATTCTCGGAGCCACCGAGCAGGAGCGAGCGACGCTGCTATACCGCGGTGGCCTGCGCATTCACACAACGCTCGACCCAGTGTTGCAAGTACAAGCGGAGCTCGCCCGCGACACCTTGCCCCCTTCGGGCATCGGTTTCGATGCCGCACTCATCGGGCTTGACACCACCACCGGTGCCATTCGTGTGATGGTGGGCGGGCGCGGGCTTCGAGCCGACGAGCCGGGCGGCGAGGTCAACATGTCGTTGGTACCACGCCAGACAGGCAGCAGCATCAAAGCCTTCATCCTGGCGGCCGCCTATCAAGCCGGTGCGCAAACCAACGACATCATCAACGGCACGGCTCCGTGCGCTGTGCCCGACGAGGACGACAAAGTGCTGGTCATCAAGGGCGGCAGCATCGAAGTCGGCCCACTGAACGGTCGCAACACCTGGTCATCGACCGACTGCGGTTTCGTTCGGTTGAGCTACTCCGTCGGGCTGCACCGCATTGTCGATTCCACTTATCGGTTGGCGCATTCGGCGTACTTCTATCAGGGGCAGCCCGTCGAGGACCACGAACCCTTCATGCCGATCGGGGCTACCGCCACCGGCAACAACGCGATGTCAGCGTTGGATATGGCCGCCGGCATGCAGACCATCAACAACCAGGGTCTGCACCACGACCCGTACTACGTCGAGTTCATCGAGAACCCAGACGGCACACGCTTCTACTCGCACTTCGACCCAGGCGTGCAGGTGCTCGACCAAAGCGTCGCCAACGCCACTGTGTTGTCCTTGAAGGGCGTCATTCGCTCGGGAACGGGTGCCAGAAACCTCCGCAACTTCTCACGCCCGGCAGCGGGCAAGACCGGTACGCAGTTCCAGAACACCAACGCCTGGTTCATCGGTGGTACTCCGCAGCTCACGACCGCGGTGTGGGTGGGTGACCCCAACGGCTACACCGAGATGAACAACATCCCCGAGTTCGAGGCCGAGATGGGTCGCAACGGCAAGGTGCAAGGCGCTGACTACCCGGCTCGAATCTGGGGTGCGTTCATGGAGGCAGCCCATTTCGGACTGCCCGTCTTGGACTGGCCGGCACCAGCTGACAACCCCCGCAGGGCCGCCCGCTTGTACTGGCCGGGCGAAGAGTGCCTGGCCAAGGTGGTCAGCGGCGCGTTGCCGCCCACCGGGCCAGCAGCCACGGCAACAACTGCGACAACTGTTGCGCCCTCGACGCTGCCGGGCGACCCGCCGCCCCCAGTGACAACGGTGGCCAAGGCAGTCGTGCAACAGATTCCCAGTGGCACCAACGTGCCGCTCGACGTGCTCGACCCGCGTGCGCCCATGCCGTCGATCGACACGAGCACATATGTGTACCCGTGTGCGTTCCCGCCAGCCAATGTTGTGGTACAGAAGAAGTGAACATGAACGCTTCCGACTTCCTCTCCCTTCAAGACATCGACACTGCGCTCGATGTCATCGCTCACAAACGCCCGCGGCTCCCCGAGGTGATTGCACATCAGCAAGCCGCTGCTGCCCTCGCTGAGCTTCATTCGCGGCTTGCTGCGGCGCAGCAGCGCATTGACGCCGCGCAGGCAGCTATCGAGTCAGCTGAACATGCTGCCGCCGACCTGACGAAGAAGCGCACTCGGCTCGAAGCGCAGTTGAAGACTGTCATCGCGCCGCGCGAGGCGGAGGCGCTGATGCACGAGATTGACACCATCAACGGTCACCGTGGCGACCTCGACGACCAGGAGTTGGCCGCTCTCGACGAGCAGGCCGAGGGCGAGTCGACGCTGTTGGAGCTGTCCGAAGTAGAGCCCGAACTCGACGCTGCAGTTGCCGCCTCGAAAGCGCAACTCGACGCCGCGCACTCTGCCGTCGATGCCGAGGCGGCTGACCTTCGTCAGCGGCGCGCCGACGTTGTCGAGAGTCTCGGAACCGAAAGCTCTGCGCTGTACGAGCGTGTGCGCAAGCAGTTTGGTGGGGTCGCTGTGGCGAGACTGGAAGGCTCGCACTGCAGCGGCTGCCATATGGATCTCTCGCCGCGCGAGCTCGACATCGTGAAGGCCGTGCCGGCCGACACGCTGGCCGAGTGCCCGCAATGCGGTCGAATCATCGTCCGCTAGGTCCACTCATGTTCCTCTGGTTTCTCGGTACCGCGCTGCTGTCGGTGTTCTTCGTCTTCACCGATCCCCGTTTCGATTATCGGCTGCTACTGGTCGGAGCAGTTCTCCCGGACCTCATCGACGTTCCGTTTGGTCAGGCACGGGGGGCGCACAGCCTGACTGTGGCGGTCGGTGCGTTGGCAGCCGTGATGATTGTCACCGCTGGACGGAAGCCGATTCGAAGACTCCTCTTGGGCCTACCTATTGGCATGCTGCTGCACCTGGTGTGGGATGGCGCGTTTGCGGCCACCAAGGTGTTCTGGTGGCCGTTCAGTGGTTCGTGGGGCGACAACCAGGTGCCCTCCATAGAGCGAGGCTGGCTGAACATTCCGATGGAGCTGGCCGGCGCGGCCATGTTGTGGTGGGCATGGCGACGGTTTCGCCTGGCCGAACCTGCCCGTCGCGCCCAGTTCTACCGGCACGGGCTGCTCACTGACGCCTGACACCACTCTGGTCGCACGTGTGGTTCACTGGCACAGTGCTCTACCTCGTTCGACACGGCCGCACAGAGGCCAACGCCACCGGTCGGCTGCAGGGACGAATTGACCTTCCCATCGACGACGTCGGCCGCGCCCAGGCAGCAGCCGTGACCTCAGTGGTATCGAAGGTGGACAGGGTGGTGTGCTCGCCCTCGTTGCGCACTCGCCAAACGGCGGAGGTATTCGGCGTCGAGCCGGAGCTGGACGAGCGGTGGTTGGAGATGGACTACGGCGACTTCGATGGTGTCGCCATGGCGGACGTTCCGCGCGACATGTGGGCCGAGTGGATCACCAATCCTGACTTTCGCCCACCTGGCGGCGAGTCATTGCAAGAGATGGGGGACCGCGTGTTCGCGGCGTGTGATGACTTGCTGGAAGCGGCACGCACCAGCGACATCGTCGTCGTCAGCCACGCGACACCCATCAAGGCAGCGATGGCATGGGCGCTTGGCGTCGACGTGACCATCACCTGGCGCAGCCAGATCGATCAAGCCTCGATCACCAAGATCTTGGTCCGCGATCGCGGCCCAGCGCTGCACGCCTTCAACATCGTCCCCTTCGTGACGAGCCCGCAGCCTCTCCGGCCGAAGTGACGCGGTTCGCGGGCTGTGAGCCAGGCCACCCGCGATGAAGCGCGTCACTTCTCGGTTTGGGGCCGCGGTGTAGGTGGTGAGTCGGCCTGTAAGCGGGATTTTGTCGCACCACCGAGGTGGTGCGGGTGACCATCCCTCTAATGCGGCCTACCCGAGAGTTGCCAACCTTGCGGCTGACGGACGGGCCGCCCATGCTCTCTGCTTGGCCTTGCTCCGAGTGGGGTTTACCGAGCCGTGCAAGTTGCCTCACACGCTGGTGCGCTCTTACCGCACCGTTGCACCCTTACCTGTGGCCAGCGAACTGGCCCATCGGCGGTCTCTCTCTGTTGCACTTCCGTTAGGTCGCCCCAACCTGGCTCACGCCAGCACTCTGCCCTGTGGAGTCCCGACTTTCCTCGACACGATCAAGTCGTGCCGCGGCCACCCGGCCGACTCACCGTCGACGAGTGTACGCGCTGAGTCCTGAAGGTGCGCGGTCCTGAAGGTGCGCGGCGCGATCAGGGGCAGGAGTAGAACGGATAGGCGAGCGAGTTGAGGCTGGGGGTTTCGAAGTTGACCTTCAAGCGCACGCCGTTCTCGTCGCCGGCACCACCGACAAACGTGGTGGGAGAGAGCAGACCAAAGCGGGCCGGCAATGCCGCCGGCAGGGGAATCGCGGTCGGTGCCGGAGGAGCGCCATCTGCTGCAGTCGTCGTGGTGGCTGTGTCCTCGGCTGTGGTCGATTCGCCAACGCCAGCGACGTACCCGCCGGGGAAGATGCGAAGTGCGATCAACGCTGCATGGCGTCCTGAGCGAACGCCCACCTGCATCGAGGTGAACCGCATCGCAGGCTGGCTGAGCGACTGGATCATCGCTTGACACGAGGAAGCCGACATCGACTCCAGGGAATGCACCAGGTTGATGTAGTCGCGGGTGGCGTCGTCGGACGGCTCGATCGCTTTGGCATTGTCGGTTGCGGGAGCACC
>JANOYI010000045.1:0-8321 GCA_031428795.1 Ilumatobacteraceae bacterium
TCCTAGTGCCAGCGGCCTACGCCGCCGCAGGAGCAAGACCGCGCGTCACCAACGTCGGCGACTCCAGCACGCCGAAGCGCCGCAACGAGATGTTCACCAGACCGGGAGTGGCACCGACACTGGCGAACAGCTCCGACGCCAAGAACGCGTCGACCGCATCACGGGACACGAAGGTGTACACACCGCCGAAGATCCCCTCCGCGCGATCCGCCAGCCACACCTTCGACGCCAGTCCCGGCACATCGGCAAACGCCGGCGCGACCTCCGCACACAACTGCTCGTACTCAGCCTCGCCCATGCCGTCGAGTGAGAAGTTGACGATTAGAATTTCCACGATGTCCTCCCAGTCAGACCGAACGGAACGTCCGTGCGGCACTCTCGAAGCATCACACACAATAAGCCGCGAAGGATGAGAAGATCATGAGGATCGTGTCCTCGGTCGTGCCGTGTCGGGCAACGATTGTGCGAGGGTGGCGCATCGTGCGGGTGATGCCTGTCGCGACCCCACGTCGCGTCGGGTCGCTGGAGCCGAGTCGCCGCTGCCTACGTCTTCGTTTGAGACCCTGGACATAGGCAAGTCCTCGGATGAGCCGCGGATTTGCACGTGAGCCGCACTCCGACGGTGGCGCGCCGGAGTCGCGTCGTCGGGCTCGTTGCCTTGGTCTCGGTCGTACTCAACTCGCACTGCCGGCCTCTTCGAGCCCTGATCGATGACGAGAGCGAACACCGAACGAACGACGGCGAGATGCTCACGGGAGTCGTCAAGCCGGACCTGGAACGAAGTGCGCAGCCATAGTCGGGTCGGTTGATCGGGCGCAAGCCCCGCCACGATCGAGATGAGCGACACGGTGGGTGGAGTGGATCCTTCCGGATACACCCAGGCCAGTTCGGTCCGTCCGTCGAAAGGTGCGACAACGAAACGTGCTCCGGTCGAAACTGTGCCATTTACGGCTCTCAGACTGAGCATCCGCCGCGGATACGGCTTTCACTCAGCAACCGCCGCTCTCGCGCTCGTGATGCTCGCCTGCGGACCAATCAACCTCGTCCTGCCCCATGAACAACCAGCCCTCCAGACCGCGGCATGACCCACATCACCGTCTGTCAAGCGGTGCGATGCCCCTTTAGAAGTTGCGTGAGAAGTCGACCCACTGAACGACGAAGCCCTGGCCCGCCATAGTGGCTGACCAGGGCTTTCTCAGTGGCGGCTGTTTACCGTTGTGTTGGTACATGGATGGTACATATTTCTGGCCCGGCAGTCAGGCGGCAGACGGCTTGAGCTCGGCATGCTGGGCGACCGTGACACCCAGGGCGTTGGCGATGTCGCACAGTCGAGCGAGGCTGGTCGAGCGGTAGTCGTTGGCTTCGTAGCGTTGGATCTGCTGTTCCGCCATGCCGAGCGCTTCGGCGAGCTGACGTTGGGTCCAGCCACGGGCGATGCGTGCCTTGACGAGCACCGTCGACAACTCCTCCAACGAGGCGGCATCGAACGTCGACAGAGCCCCGCCGCGTAAGAGATCGAAGTCGGCCAGTTCGGCGCGCAGGTCGTCGGCCTGGGCGCGTACGGCGTCGAGCTCGAGAAGTTCGAGTTTGGTTCGCTTGCCGGGCCGGGCCTCGATGTTGGTGGCAGCTTCCTCGAAGCGATCGAGGTGTGCCTTGGTGGCTCGGTACTGCACTTCGTTGGTGATCACGATGGGTCTCCTTTCGAGAGGTGAATGACGACAATGCCTTTGCGGCTCGTGTCGCGTTCGTTCTGGAAGAACTCGGCAAACGACAAGCCCGATTGGGTCTCGATGACGTTCGGGAACAACTCGCCGCCGAAGCGTGCCTTCTGCGCGGCTCGGTGATTGGACAGGTCCAACAGCACCGGGTCGAGCGTGTCGAGATCGACAGCGTCGGCGTCCCAACAGGCATCGAAGTCGCCGGGCTCATCCTTGGCGGTGACGAAGCTGCCGTTCAACCAGATCTGCCGGCACCCGGCTTCGGCAAACAGTTCGATCGCTTCAGCGAGACCGTCGAGGAGACGTCGGCGCCGTTCCGTCCACCCGAACCGCTCGACCACCTCGTCCCACGACGCGACGTGCTCACCCGGCGGCAGCCGACCGCTGTCTGGATCGAACGCAGGAAGCACACCACAACACTATCATTGTGTTGAGTCCCACGACCAGCCGCTGTGGAAAGCCAGCGTCGCGCTCTGCTGGCATGAACGGTGTCTAGTGGTCGTGATTGCATGGACGACCTGTCGAACCCGATCGCAGTACGGTTCGCGAGATGACCGCGGATCCCGGACTTCTCGATCACCTTCGCAGCCCCGAGGCAGAGCTCGTGACTGCTGTCGTGTGGCAGTCCCGGGAAGCACTCGAGGAGCGGATCGGCCCGGACTTTGTGGAGGTCGGTTCGAGTGGCCGGAAGAGTCACGAACCGCTCGACATGCAAGATCCCCTCCCTATTGGGTGATGCCGTGTGCGACCTGACTGTCGTAGGTGTCGGCGTCGTAGTAGCCGATCGAGTTGGAAACCAGCCCCGAGGTGCCGATGGTCCACACCTCGATCCCGCTGACGCGAACACGGCGTCCCGTCCCACCGGGTCCACTGTTGGCGCCGGTCAGCGTCCACGCCCAGAACACAGCGTCACCAGCGACGAGCACGTGATCGACGCTGACGTTCAGGTCCGGAAAGGCCTCCATGTAACTGCGTGCGGTTGCAGCCAACTCCGCTCGTCCGGTCGACGGCGTTCCGCCGTTGATCGTCAGCGACGCCGTCTCCTCGTAGCAGGCCGCCATTCCGTCGGGATCCTGATTGGACCACGCGGTAGAGGCCCGCAGGACGAGTTCCCACACCGCTCGCGACGGCGCTGTGGTTCCGGGGGACGATGCGAGGCTCATCGCGACACGTTACAGCTGCACGAATGTGGGCCCGGTCAGATGGTCCCGCCAGCAGATCCCACGGCAGCGCAGCGTCGATCGGAAAGTCGGAATTCGGGCTGTTCGAAGGGCTCAGACGGAACCAGCCTCAAGGTCGATCGTCTCAGCGCGCTTCTCCCCGAGGAGTGGAAGCTCACCGTCGAGCGGCGGTCGGCCGAGGGCGGTGTCATCCGCGCCGACGACGATCGCGACAGCGTCGACATCGCAGTGGTCACCCGCGATCGCATCGAACCACGCGACCTCGACCGGCTGCAGCTCCCCGATCAACCGACGATCGTGTCGGCTGCATGGCTCAGCCCGCGCACCCGCGAGTTGTTACGTGCACGGGGCGCAGGTTTCCTCGACCGCACAGGCAACACCGAGCTGCGGTTGCAGCGGCCCGGCCTGTACCTGCGCACCGACGGCTCAGATCGAGATCCTGCGCCCCGACCAAAGCCAGGGCCGTCCCTGAACGGACCTCGGGCATGGGCGCTGCTGCGCACTCTCATCGAGGTTTCGCCGCCCTACACCGCAAGCGACCTTGCGTTGGCCCTCAAGCTCGACAACGGCTACATCACCCGCGCATTGCAGGTGCTCACCGACGAGCGACTCGTCGAACGACGCCCGCGCGGCCCGGTCACCTCGGTCGAGTGGGAACCCCTGCTACGCCGACTGATCGAGAGCTACTCGCTGCTCGACGCCAACATCACATCGACGTGGATTGCGGCTGCGGGCCCGAGTCGACTACTCGACGACCTGGCCGATCTGCGCGTCGGCAAGTGGGCCGTGACCGGTTCGTTCGTCACCTCCGCGTTCGCTCCAGTGGCGGCAGCTGAGGTAGCGGTGATCTACACAGCCGACCCCGAACGCCTCGCCAAGGCGGCCCGGCTGCTGCCGGCCACGACCGGCTCCAACGTCATCCTCGCGGTGCCATACGACCCGATCGTGTTCCAGCGTGGACAAACCCTCGATCGGGTTCAGGCGGTGTCCGCAGCGCAAGCGGCGATGGACTCCCTCACCGGTCCCGCTCGAATGCCGGCCGAGGGTGAGGCGTTGCTCACTTGGATGCGCAGAAACGAACCCCGCTGGCGCAGCCGAAGTCTGAAAGCCTGACCAGATGATCGAGCAGCCACGCATCGAGTACGTCGAGGCCCGACGCGTGCTGCTCGACGCGCTCGGTGCCCCCTGTCAGCAGCTCGATGCGGTGGTCCTCGTCGGCGCGCAGGCGGTGTACCTGCGCACCGCCGACCGGCTTCCTGCCTACCAGCCGTTCAACACCGACGCCGACATCGTCCTCGACCCAAGCCTGCTCACCGATCGTCCAGCTCTCGGCGACGTGATGCGCAACGCGGGATTCGTGCTCACCGCCGAGCCAGGGATCTGGGAGGCCAGGCTCAGACGGGAAGGCTTCGCCGACGATGTCGTCGTGCCGGTCGACTTGATCGTTCCAATGCGCGCTGCTTCGGGTCCAGGCCGTCGATCTGCGCGCCTCGGTAGCGACCACGGAAAGCACAGCGCCCGCAAGAGCGAAGGCCTCGAGGGTGCGCTCGTCGACCACGGCCCGATCCGGATCAGCGCGATCGACACCGCCGACGACCGAGTGGTGGTTGTCAACGTCGCGGGCGAAGCTGCGCTGCTCGTCGCCAAGCTGCACAAGCTCGGCGACCGATTGGAGAAACCACAGCGTCTCGACTCGAAGGATGCCGGCGATGTCTACCGCCTGTTCGACATCGTCGCGCCAGATGAGATGGCGACGCGCCTGACGGTCCTTCTGGCCGACGAGCGGTCCGCCGCTGCGGCTCGGAAGGCACTGGACTACGGCGACGCCCTGTTCGGTACGGCGGGCGGCACAGGCGTCCGCCTCGGGATCGCTGCCCTCCGAACAACGATCCCGGAAGCCACAGTCAGTGCCGTACTCACCGGCTATTGGCGCGCCCTACGAGCTGACGATGAGTTGATAGCGCCATGAACCCCGGCATCGCACTGAGCCAGCCCAAGCTGCAATTTGTACTGGGAGACATCACCAAGCAAGACACCGATGCCATCGTCAACGCGGCTAACTCCTCGCTCCTCGGCGGAGGTGGCGTCGATGGCGCGATTCACCGTGCTGCCGGGCCAGAGCTCGTGCAGCGTTGTCGCCTGCTCGGTGGCTGCAAGACCGGTGAGGCGAAGGCAACGCCGGGCTATCGGCTGACAGCAAGTTGGATCATCCACACGGTCGGTCCAGTTTGGCGTGGCGGCAACCATGGGGAACCTTCACTGCTCGCCTCCTGCTATGAGGCATCACTTGCCCGAGCCGATGAGATCGGCGCAGCGTCCGTCGCGTTCCCAGCGATCTCAACCGGGATCTTCGGCTACCCGATGGCACTAGCGGCCCAGGTTGCAGTGTCAACCGTCCGAAGGACGCCGACGTCAGTCGAGGTCGTCAGGTTCGTGTGCTTTGATCGGGACAACTGGAAAGTCTACGAAGCGATCCTCGACGCCACCGGAAAGTGACATGTTCGGCCCAGTGTCCAACAATGTTCTTGTCATTCTGACCTTTACATGATAGATATAGAGTCACTATGACTGATACCTCTGCGACGATGTATGACGCGAGCCAGTATCCGCCGTTTGCCGTGACCGTCGACGTGGCCGTGTTCACGATGGTTGCCGGCGAACTGAACGTGCTCTTGGTCAACCGAGCTGGCGAGCCGTTCATGGGTGCCTGGGCGCTGCCAGGCGGGTTCAAACTGCCGAACGAGACGCTCGACCAGGCCGCCCACCGCGAGCTGCACGAGGAGACAGCCGTGGATGGTTCGGCCCTTCTCCGCCAATTCGGCGCACACGGCGATCTGGGTCGCGACCCCCGCATGAACGTGGTCACCGTGGCGTATGTCGCCGTGGTGCGCGACGTGGTCGGTGTCGCCGCAGGCAGCGACGCTGCAGAAGCTGCACTACATCCGGTGCGCAAGGTGGTGAACGGTCGCCTGCCCCTCGCGTTCGACCATCGCCGCATCGTGCACGACGCTGTGGAACGCATCGGTCATGACTTGGAAACGACCGGCCTTGCCACGGCGTTCGTGGGACCGACCTTCACGCTCACCGAGCTGCGCGAGGTGTTCGAGGCGGTGTGGCAGGTGCGGTTGGATGGCGCCAACTTCCGCCGCAAGCTCTCGGCCGACGAAGGCTGGTTGGTGCCTACCGGGCGACGCGCAAGTCCGGGCGCAGAGGGTGGCAAACCTGCCGAGCTGTTCAAGGCCGGCAGGGCGTGGAAGTCGGGCGGCCCGATGCGGCACCCGCGAGCGGGGAAGGCGGAACGGCGATGAACGTGTTCGGGTGGGAGGTGCCGACGTGGGTGCTCGACTGGAGCGGCTCCGTGATCGTCGTGGTGTCGCTGTGGTACCTGTTCGCGAAGCGGATCGCGTACTGGCATTGGTCGAACGCGTCGTTGGTGCCGTACTTCGCCTTGTTCGCCAGCACCGGACAGTTCATGCTCGCCGGACTGCAGGCCAGCTACCTGATCTTCGGCGTTCACGGGCTGCTGTTGTGGCGCCTCGAGCATGCCCGCGATCAGCACGGTCGTCGCTTCAATGAAGGCGTCTGGTACCAGATCGGCTGGGTGCTGAGTCTTGCGATCTTCGCTTACACGGTGAGGGTCACCGATTTCATCGACGGTTGGGCCGGGCTGCAGTTCACGATCGTCAGCTTGTCGCTCGTCGCGAACTGGGCAACGACTCGTAAGTGGGTGTGGAGCTGGCCGGTGTGGCTGGTGGTCAACGTGCTGCAGGCGGTGTACTTCCATCATTGGCAGTTGTGGGGCCAGTTCGGTCTGCAGTTCGTACTGTTCTCGATGTCGGTGTGGGGATGGATCGTGTGGCATCGCGAACGCAGCGCTGCTCGGACCGAGCCGGAGGTGACTCGTGTCGCCGTATAGGCATGCGCTGGTCGTTGGCAAGTTCGCCCCGCTGCACATCGGCCACCAACAACTGCTGGACCATGCCCACGCGCTCGCCGACGAAGTGACGGTGATCGTGTGGAGCAACCCCGACTTCGATGCCATGACCAATGAGGTGCGCGCCGACTGGGTGAGCTCTCTGTATCCGAAGGCGTGCGTGCTCGTCGGTCACGACGGACCACCCAACGACGCGCCCGACGACACCCAACGCAGCTACACCGCCGCCCTCTTGGCGCGACACGGGAGAACCCCAGACGTAGTCGCAACCCGAGAATCGTACGGGCCCGGCCTGGCGGCACACCTCGGGATCTCGCACGTGTGGGCGGGTCCGCCGCGCGCAGCTGATGAACCCTCAGGAACCCGACTGCGCGCCGACGTCCACGCCCATCGTCACCTGTTACACCCACGCGTCTACGAGCACTTCGTGGAGAGAGTCGTGCTCATGGGTGCGGAGTCCACCGGCAAGTCCACGCTGGCCGCACGACTGGCCAAGGACTTCGCGACCGAACATGTACTGGAGTACGGCCGCGAGCACTACGCGGCTCGCGGTGGGCAACTAGACCTCGAGGACTACGTGACGATCGCTCGGGTTCATCGAGAGCGAGAGGACGAGGCGGTCTGCCGGGCGAACCGGTACCTGTTCATCGACACGAACGCAGTCACCACGATGTTCTTCAGCCACTACTACAACCGCGACAGCTTGCCGGAGCTGCGCAGGCTGGCCGACGAGTGTGCAAGTCGTTACCGCCACGTCATCGTTTGCGACGACGACATCCCGTTCGAACAGGACGGATGGCGCGACAACGTCGTGTGGCGCGGACGAATGCAGGGCATGGTGCTCCACGACCTCGCGGCCCGCTACATCCCGTTCCAGATCGTGAGTGGTTCGCTCGACGAGCGCGTCGCTCAGGTTCGCTCGATCCTCGGAGGACAAGCGGTCGGCTCGCCTCGACAGGTCGACTCGCTCGGTCCGCGGCCGACGGAGGTCCCGCGATGAGCGAATGGCGCAGACCCGTGAACGGGGAGTGGACGATGGATCAGCTGTTGGCGGCAGAAGCGGCCGGCGAACGCTTGAAGTTCTTGCCCTTCTGGGGCCACACCCCATCGGCCGATGGACGCATCGGCGCCCACGTGCTCAGCCAGTGGTATCCACACCCCTTCGACCACGAGGGTGTTCACTATCGGACGGCGGAGCACTTCATGATGGCCGAGAAGGCGCGCCTGTTCGGAGACGACGAGCGCCTCGAGATGATTCTTGAAGCCGAGAGCCCGGGTGAGGCGAAGCGGCATGGACGCGAGGTTCGAGGCTTCTCATCCGATGTCTGGGACAGAGAGTGCACCGCTATCGTCCGCGACGGGTCGATCGCGAAGTTTGGGTCAACTCTGGAAATGACCGCCTATCTGGTTGGCACCGGCAACCGGGTACTCGTCGAAGCCAGCTCACGCGATTGCATCTGGGGGATCAGCATGGGTCGCGACAACCCT
>JANOYI010000046.1:0-2909 GCA_031428795.1 Ilumatobacteraceae bacterium
GGGCGAACGTCGACACCTGGTAGCCGGGTGCTGCTAGAACGGCTGCCATGCGTATCGACGAAGTAGAACTCCGGATCGTCCAGCTGCCGTATGTGTCACCGTTTCGCACGTCGTTCGGCGAGGAGATCGGCAAGCACGCGCTGATCGTCACCGTCCGCTCGGAAGGCGTCGAGGGATATGGCGAGGGCGTCATGGATCCCTTCCCGCACTACCGCGAGGAATGCATTCCCGGGGCGATGCACCTGCTGCGCAACGCGTTCGTGCCGGAGCTGATGTCGAAGGACGTCGAGCATCCGTCGGAGGTCACGGCCCGCTGGATCGAATGGCGCGGCAACCCGATGGCCAAGAGCGCGCTCGAGTTGGCCGTGTGGGACTGCTATGCCCGCCAGCAGGGCGTGCCAATGCGCACACTCTTGGGTGGCGAGCGCGCCGAGATCCCTGTTGGCGCCAGCCTGGGCATGAACCCGGTCGACAAGACGGTCGAGAACGTCACCCGCCACGTCGAGCAGGGCTACAAGCGCGTCAAGCTGAAGATCGAACCAGGCTGGGACATCCAGATGCTGGCTGCAGTGCGCGCCGTGCACCCCGACATCGAGCTGACCGTCGACGCCAACTCGGCCTACACGTTGGACATGATGGACCTGCTCAACCAGATCGACGACTTCGGCCTGCACTACATCGAGCAGCCGTTGCACTGGGACGACATGGTCGACCACGCACACCTCGCCACTCTGCTGAAGACCGAGCTGTGCCTGGACGAGACCCTGACCTCGCCGGCGCGAGTGAAAGCGGCGCTGGATCTGAAGGCGTGCACCGTGGTCAACGTGAAGGTCGGTCGCGTCGGTGGCCTGCAGAGCGTCCGCGAGATTCACGACCTGTGCGTGGGTCGGAATGTGCCGATGTGGTGCGGGGGCATGCTGGAAACCGGCATCGGCCGCGCCCACAACATCCATCTCGCCACCATGCCGGGCTTCGTCTTCCCGGGCGACACCGCCTCGGCCAGTCGCACGTACGCCCGCGATATCACCGAGCAGCAGCTGGAAGCGACGGACGGCGTCATGCCTGTGCCGGATGGCGCCGGCATCGGCGTCACTCTCGATCGTGCCTTCCTCGACCAGGTGACCGACAGCGTGGAAGTCATCAAGCGGTGAGCGTCGAGTTGCGCGTGCTCCGCAGCGCGGACGAACTGGCCGTGCTGCCCGAATTCGAGGGCAAGATCTGGGGTGGCGACGAGGACCGCGTCTCGGTCAACATGCTTGTCGCGTGCATCGAGGAGGGCGGCGTGGCGATCGGCGCGTTCGACGGCGATCGCATCGTCGGTTCGGTGTTCGGGTTCCGCACCTTCGATGCGCGGGTGCTGCATTCGCACTACATGGCCGTCGACCCGGACTTTCGCCGCTCCGGTCTGGGTGAGCAGTTGAAGCGTCGTCAGGCGCAGTGGTGTCTCGACAACGAGGTGACAGCGATGCGCTGGACGTTCGACCCGCTGCAACTCACGAACGCGCATCTCAACCTCAACAAGCTGGGCGCATTCGGGGTGCACTACCACGTCAACCACTACGGCTCGCTGGGCGGCATCAACGGCTCGCTACCGAGTGACCGCCTGACCGTGCAATGGGAGCTCGACCGGCCGCGGCCGTTGTTCGGCGAGTCGTTCGTTCTCGATGTTCCAGCCGTCTCCCCGGCCGAGATCGCGGCGAGCGCACCGGAAGCGTTGCATGCACGCCTGGCAGTTCGCGACGCCATGGCGCCGCACCTAGACGACGGCTGGAAGGTCTCCGCCGTCGACCGCGAAGCCCGCACCTACACCCTGGCCCGCTAGCCAGCGCGGTAGCCCAAACGTGGCACGTTCCACCGCCCATGGGTGGGCTTACATGACGGTTGTGGCACGTTGGCCCGCCCTTGGGCGGCGAAAGGTGCCAACTTCGAACAGCGCGCGGCGGTGTCGCCGGGCGGTTCAGGCCGTGCTAGTCGAGGGGCAGGGCTACTTCGGTGGCCAGATTGGGAAAGACCCTGGACACTTTTGCGCTCAGCCAGGTTCCGTAGAAGCCGCTGATCTCGCGCAGGTTGGCCTTGTCCCAGCGAGCCTGTTGGTCCAGCGGTACGTCCCACTCGTCATCGAACGCAATCGGCTCGACGACCGCGTTCCAGCCCGGATCGAGGAAGAACGGCAGCGAGTACCGATCGGCCCCACCGGGGTTGCGCACACGATGTGGATTGCTGCGATAGCGACCGCCCGTCAGTCGATCGAGCATGTCGCCCAGGTTGCAGATCACAAGGTCGGCGTCAGCAGGCGCATCAATCCACTCGCCGTAGGAGTTGACCTGTAGCCCCGGCGTGCCATCCGTGGCCAGCAGCGTCAACAGCCCGTAGTCGGTGTGCTCACCCACGCCCCAGCTGACCGCGTCGCCGGCAGGCTGCGGCGGGTAGCGGAAGATGCGAAACAGCGGAGTCGGTGACGCCGTGAGGCCCGAGCGGAAGTAATCCTCGCCGACACCGAGACCTTCGCCCATGAGGCCCAGCAGGCGCTGGCCGAGCGCCTCCATTGCGGCCATCCACTCTGTAACAGCCATCCGCAGCGCGGTCGGACGCGACGGCCACAGATTCGGGCCGTGCAACGGACGGGGGTCGGGCGGCAGCTCGGAACCGAAGTAGTAACCCTCCTTGCCGTCGGGCACCCCAGAGGTCAACTCGCCACCCAGCGGGAACCAACCGCGCCACGCCGTCCCGCCGACAGCCATCGACACCAGTTCTTTCTCCGCGACTGGCAGCGCGAAGAACTCCGCTGCGAGCGCAATGAGTTCGTCGCGTTGCCGGGCCAGCTCGTCACCGATCGGCACAGCGAAAAAGCCGACTGCCCGGCATGCCGCATCGATGCGAGCGGCGGCGTCGGAGTCTGACGGATCAAC
>JANOYI010000047.1:0-5641 GCA_031428795.1 Ilumatobacteraceae bacterium
GCTGAACCTGACATCAACCCTCTCGCTCGTCAGCGATCGGACGATCACCATCTCCAACATCCACTTGGAGGACGGGATAGGCGACGCGGGCATTGGGTGCAACATCCGCGACGTTCCAGTGGCGCTGCCCGCCGCGACCGAGTTCGAGATCGACGTGAGCGTGTGCGCCGGCACCGTCATGCGAGCGACGGCAAGAGTCACCGATGCAGCCGGTGTGGCGTACGACAAGCACCTCGGCTTCATCTTCGCCCCACGCGCAGTGGCCTCTGCGCTGCACACCACGGTCGAGTTCCTCGGCGGCGACGACATCCCGAACTTCGGCTGGATGTACGAGTTCGAGGTCAGCCTCGACGGGCAGAGCCCGAGTGGCTACGGCTGGTACAACTGGTCCGGTCCGACGGGCAGCCGCGGTAGCTGCATGGCGTTGAACGGCACCACCGCCCAGACGCGCGGCGGCGAGCCGATGATCTACATCAACGGCGGCTCCCTGGAGCTCTACCTGCGGATGAACATCACAACCAGTGGTGCAACGGACTGCAGCACAAGCGGACGTGACGGTCTGGGCGTGATCGAGTTCAGTGGTTCCTACACGATGGCGCAAGTGCAGTCGGGTGAGCCGATGGTGTTGGAGACGCCACCCGACGCACGAATCCAGATGCGCATCACCCTCACACCGACCGCCCCGTGGCGCCTGGACTCGGGTGGTTGAGCCCCCTACAACAGTTGTGCGCGCAACTGGGCCTTCCCAGTTCGATACGTCGGCTACCGGGCAGCACCGGTTCGGGCCGAAAAGCCCGGAAACGACGGCGAGCTAGCTACCGAGGCGTTTGCCGCCGAAGACGGTGATTTCTTGGCGCAGGGGCACCAGGTCGCGGCGGGGCGCACGGCGGTCGGCTTCGGCGATCGCACCGGCGGCGAGGTTGCGCAGCTCTTCATTCTCCGCGTGCAGTCGCATGACTTCCAGCTCGAGCGACATCACCCGCCGAATGCCTTCCAGGTTCATGCCCTCGGCGGCGAGCTCGCTGATGCGGCGCAAGCGATCGATATCGATGTCGCTGTAGCGACGGTTGCCGCCCTGCGTACGCGCCGGCTGCACCAGCCCGCGACGCTCGTAGATGCGCAGTGTCTGCGGGTGCATGCCTGCCAGCTCGGCGGCGACGGAAATGACGTAGACAGCATGATCACGTGATCGCATTCGTCATCCCTTTCCCTCGGCGTCGGGCAGGCCCTGCCTGGGTGACACCGTAGTCGCCTCAGCAAAGGCCTCGACTGCCGCACGCTGCGCGTCGTTCAGTTCGGTCGGTACCTGCACGTCGGTGGTGACGATGAGGTCTCCCGTTCCCTTGGCGGTGGTGAGCCCCTTCGCCTTCACGCGGTGGCGGCTACCCGATTGGGTGCCGGCGCGCAGCCGCAGCTTGACGCGTGGCCCGTCGAGGGTGGGCACGTCGATTTCCCCACCCAACGCAGCTTCGGCGAATGTGATCGGCACTCGCACCGTCAGGTTGATGCCGTCGCGACCAAAGAGCGCATGAGGGGCAACCTTGCATTCGACGATGAGGTCGCCCCCTGGCCCCCCACTGCGACCGGGCGCACCGCGGCCCTTGAGGCGGATCTTCTGCCCGTCGGCGACACCGGCGGGAATGCGGGCCTGTACCTCGCGAGCGCGTCGCTCTACCCGACTGCCGTGGCACGTGGGGCACGGCTGATCGATGGTGACACCTGCGCCGCCACACGCTCGACACGGCGAGGAGAACGAAAAGAAGCCTTGGTTGTCGTCGAGCACGCCACGGCCGCCGCACTGAGAACACACTTTGGGCTGCGTTCCCGGTTTCGAACCGCTGCCTTGGCAGGTGCTGCACTCGGCATCGCTGGTGAGGTGCAAGGTGGTGGTGATGCCCTTGGCCGCGTCGACAAAGTCGAGCGTGAGGACGGCCTCGACGTCGGCACCCCGCTGCGGACCGGCCCCAGCTGATGCGCCACCACCGCGGCGCCCGCGCCCGAAAACGTTGCCCAGCAAGTCGCCCAGCCCGTCGGCGCCAACGTTGAAGTTGTAGCCACCTTGGCCGCCGCCGGGACCGCCGCCGAAACCGCTCATGCCGCCAGCGGGGCCGAGCCGCCGGACCTCGTCGTACTCCTTGCGCTTCGCGTCGTCGCCCAGCACGTCGTAGGCGCCGCTGACTTCCTTGAAACGGTCTTCGGCTTCGTCGTTGCCGGGGTGAGTGTCGGGGTGGCTGTCGCGCGCCAGCTTGCGGTACGCCTTGGTGATCGTCTTCGCGTCAGCGTTCTCGGCAACGCCGAGAATCTTGTAGTAGTCCTTTTCGTACCACTCGCGCTGCGCTGCCATAGTGGCCCTGGCCTCAGCCGCGAACCTTCACCATTGCTGCGCGCAGGACGCGTCCGTTCCACGTGTAGCCACTACGCAGCACTTCGCTGACGATTGGACCAAGGACAGGACCATCAGCGGCACCGTCGCCCTCTTCGTGCAGCACAGCTTCGGCCAAGTTGGGGTCGAACGGCTGCTCGTACAGGTTCATGGTTTCCAGGCCCTGCTTCTTCAGCTGCACCAGCAGCAGGTTGAAGATCGGCTCGACCTCTGCGGGGTGCTGCAGGAACGCAGCCTCGCAGGCATCGAGCACTGGCAGCAGTGCCTCGGCCATTTTGCTGGTGGCGCGCGACGCTTCGTCGGCTTGCTGTGCCGACACTCGCCGGCGGTAGTTGTCGAAGTCGGCCTGCAGGCGAAGCGCGATGTCCTTGAAGGAATCGCGCTCCGCCAGCAACGCCTCGACGTCGTGCTCGAAGGCCAGTTCGGCACCGGCAAGGTCGTCACTAGGGGCCGGGTCACCGTCGACAGGCTCGCCATCGGCAAGTCGACGCAACCGCATCATTTCCGAGGTCAAGTCCTCGTTCAGTTCGATCTCCTCGTTCAACTCAAAGTCGGTACTGAGGTCGACCGGCGTCTCGTCCGGGTTCGAGTCGTCAGGTTTCATGCCCTTCGGGTTTGTAGCGTCGCTCATCGCGGCGTCACTTTTCTGTTTCGTCGTCGACGATTTCGGCATCGATGATGTCGTCGTCGGCACCCGGACCGTTGTCATTTCCCTGGCCGGTGGCTGCTGACGTACCCGCAGCATTCTCGGCTGCGGCCTTCTCGTACAGCCGCTGGCTAAAGCCCTGGCTGGCCTGCATGAGCGCCTCGTGCGCAGTCTTGATGACCTCGAAGTCGTTTCCGTTCAAGGCCGTGCGCAGTTCGCCCAGCGGACCTTCGACGGTGGCCCTCTCGGCCTCGTCGATCTTGTCCGCGTTGTCGCGCAGCACCTTCTCCATTTGGTACACGAGCGAGTCGGCGTTGTTGCGGATCTCGGCCTCTTCGCGGCGAACCTTGTCTTCCTCGGCGTGAGCCTCGGCGTCGCGAACCATCTGGTCGATGTCCTTCTTGTCCAGCGTGCTCTGACCGGTGATGGTCATGCTTTGCACCTTGCTGGTGGCACGGTCCTTGGCGGAGACGTGCACGATGCCGTTGGCGTCGATGTCGAAGGTGACCTCGATCTGGGGCACGCCGCGAGGGGCGGGCGGCAGATCGACGAGCTGGAACTTGCCGAGGGTCTTGTTGTAGGCGGCCATTTCGCGCTCGCCCTGCAGCACGTGAATTTCCACGCTGGGCTGCATGTCGTCGGCGGTGGTGAACACCTCTGTGCGCTTGGTGGGGATGGTGGTGTTGCGTTCGATGAGCTTCGTCATCACGCCACCCTTGGTCTCGATGCCCAGTGCCAGCGGCGTGACATCGAGCAGCAAGATGTCTTTCACGTCGCCGCGCAATACGCCGGCCTGCACAGCGGCACCAACGGCGACCACTTCGTCGGGGTTGACCGACTTGTTGGGCTCTTTGCCGGTGAGGCTCTGCACCAGATCGGTGACGGCGGGCATACGGGTGGAACCCCCCACGAGGATGACGTGGTTGAGCTCGCCCTTGCTGATGCCAGCATCTTTCAGCGCCTGCTCGAACGGAATGCGGCAACGCTCGATGAGGTCGGCCGTCATCTCCTGGAACTTGGCACGCGACAGGCTTTCGTCGAGGTGCAACGGGCCATCAGCTGTGGCGGTGATGAACGGCAGGTTGATTTGCGTCTGCTGCACCTGGCTGAGCTCGATCTTGGCCTTCTCGGCAGCTTCCTTGAGGCGCTGCGTGGCCATGCGGTCGGCGGCTAGGTCGACACCGTGGGCCGACTTGAACTGACCAACCAGCCAATCGATGATGCGCTGGTCCCAGTCGTCGCCACCGAGCTTGGTGTCGCCGTGGGTGCTCTTCACTTCGAAGACGCCCTCGCCGATCTCCAGCACCGACACGTCGAACGTGCCGCCACCGAGGTCGAATACCAGCACCTTCTCGTCCTCGGCGCCCTTGTCGAGGCCGTAGGCGAGTGCGGCCGCGGTGGGCTCGTTGATGATGCGCAGGACTTCGAGGCCGGCGATCTGGCCGGCTTCCTTGGTGGCGGTGCGCTGCGCATCGTCGAAGTAGGCGGGGACCGTGATGACGGCCTGTGTGACGGTGTAGCCCAGGTACGCCTCGGCGTCGCGCTTCAGCTTCATCAGCGTGCGAGCGCTGATTTCCTGCGGGGTGTAGCGCTTGCCGTCGATGTCGTCGCTCTTCCAGCTCTCGCCCATGTGGCGCTTGATGCTGCGGAACGTGCGATCGGGGTTGGTGATGGCCTGGCGCTTGGCGACTTCGCCGACCAGCACTTCGCCGGCCTTGCTGAATGCCACGACCGAGGGAGTGGTACGGCCACCCTCGGAGTTGGGAATGACGACCGTTTCGCCAGCCTCGAAGACTGCGACAACGGAGTTGGTGGTGCCGAGGTCGATTCCGACTGCCTTGGCCATGGTGGTACTCCTTCAAGTGGTGTTCTGTCGTGATGATTGGGAGAATGTTGAGCGAACTAGACGCAAGTCTACGAGCGACTTCATACGACCACCAACCTGACCAACAGAAAACTTGAGCGTTATTGACTCAACATTTTCATCGACGAATCCGTCGCCGATGAGCTGCTTGGGCCGCCCCACCGTTCCACGGGGGCGGCTTCGCGCTCGGGAGCCCATTCGAATGCTGTTGCGAGTGGTACGTTCACATTGGGGGCGGCCGTCGGCCGTCAGAGACGGGGCTATTCATGCGTATCAAGATCCTGGCTGGCGCTGCCATTGCAGCAATTTCGCTGCTTGCGGCGCAGCTACCCAGCACGGTCGGCGCAGCTCCCGACGTGCCCACCGCCTGCCTGTCGCTGCTAGCACCTCTGGGAGCTCAGGGTCCCGCTGGGCCGCAAGGACCTCAAGGTCCCCAAGGCCCCCCGGGACCCCAAGGACCGCAGGGACCGCAAGGTCCTCAGGGTGACGCCGGCATATCCCCCGCTGGCCCCGCACGCGCGCCGCACGGTGTCGTGGCAAACGTTCCTGAGTGCTCCACAATCGCGGACATCTGCGTCGTGTTGAGCGCCGGCGCGCAGGGCCTCACCGGCCCCGTCGGTGAGGCTGGTCCGCAGGGACCCCAGGGACCCCAGGGACCCCAGGGACCCCAGGGACCGAAAGGACCTGACGGCGGGTTCATCAATTTCGGCCCAAGCCGACCGGCTCATTCAGTTCGCGGTAACGACCC
>JANOYI010000048.1:0-3765 GCA_031428795.1 Ilumatobacteraceae bacterium
GGAAAGAACATGCTGAGCTTGCGGAATGGCTCGCCGGTCACGGGTCGGAAGGCTACCGGTTGAGCGTCCAGCCAGTACCTCGGGTGCTGTGAGCCATCCATGCGTAGCCGCTACCCTCTGGCCCAGATGGAGCCGATCGAGGAATCCCCGCCCTTCTCGGTGCCGCAACCGCCATACATTGGCGCGAACTACGCCGACCCGGCCGGCGTTGCTGACGACGATGCCATTGACGCTGTCATTGATGCTGTCGTTGATGCTGAGGTCGGGCAGCTCACCGCCGGTTGGAGCACCGTGTTCTTGATCGGGTGGCTGTTGATCGCCGCCTCGTTCGCAGCCATTTGGGTCAGCTCACGGCAGGTGGGCCTCTCCACCTGGTGGCTGGGGCCCGCCACCGATCCGCAGCTCATCCTCATCACGCTGCTGCCGTTCACCGTGCCGCTGGCCCTCGCCGCCGCTGGCTACACCGCCCAGCGCTGGCTGCCCTGGTGGGGTATCGGCGGTGCCGCCTTCGTCGCGGTGATCGCCGCGTTCGACGTCGTCCGGGTCCCGGGCTTCGCAGCTATTGAGTTCGGGTTAGCCATCGCTGGCCTGTTCATCTCGATTGCGTGCTTCGCCGGTCTCTTTCGCCGCGCCGACTAATCGTACGTCGCGTCGTCTGACAGCAGGGCGGTAGCGTCGGACAGCGATGTCCAAGGTGCTTACTTCCCTCCCCGTTGGCGAACGTGTCGGTATTGCGTTCAGTGGCGGTCTCGATACATCGGCCGCCGTTGCGTGGATGCGCGAGAAGGGTGCTGTGCCCTACTGCTACACCGCCGACCTCGGCCAGCAGGACGAGCCCGACCTACCCGGCGTGCCCGACCGTGCCAAGGAATACGGCGCCGAGCACGCCCGAATGATCGACTGCCGCACCGAACTGGTGCACGAGGGCTTGGTGGCGCTGCAGTGCGGCGCGTTCCACATCACCACTGCCGGCAAGACGTACTTCAACACCACTCCCCTCGGCCGCGCCGTCACCGGCACGCTGCTGGTGCGGGCCATGAAGGAGGACGGCGTCGATATCTGGGGCGACGGCAGCACCTATAAGGGCAACGACATCGAGCGTTTCTACCGCTACGGCCTGTTGGTGAACCCCAACCTGCGCATCTACAAGCCGTGGCTCGACGAAGCGTTCGTCGACGAACTCGGCGGCCGTGCCGAGATGAGCGAATTCCTGACGCAGCGCAACCTGCCGTATCGCACCAGCAAAGAGAAGGCGTACAGCACCGACGCCAACATCTGGGGCGCCACGCATGAGGCGAAGCTTCTGGAAGAGTTGGGCACCTCGATGGACATCGTCGAGCCGATCATGGGTGTCGCGCACTACGACATGGGCGTGGCGATCGAGCCCGAGGTCGTCACCATCCGTTTCCACGAGGGCTGGCCCGTCGCCATCAACGGCGTGGAGTTCGAGGATCGCGTCGCATTGGTGTTGGAGGCCAACATCATCGGTGGTCGCCACGGCTTGGGCATGTGCGACCAGATCGAGAATCGCATCATCGAAGCCAAGAGCCGCGGCATCTACGAAGGGCCCGGCCTAGCCCTGCTGCACATTGCCTACGAGCGCTTGGTCACCGGCATCCACAACGAGAACACCATCGAGAACTACCGCACGATGGGCCGTCGCCTCGGTCGCCTGCTGTACGAAGGCCGCTGGTTCGACCCGCAGTCACTGATGCTGCGCGAGCCACTGCTGCGCTGGATCGGCGCCGCAGTCACCGGCGAGGTCACGCTGCGCCTGCGTCGGGGCGACGACTACACCATCCTCGACACCGTCAGCCCCAACCTGACCTACGCGCCGGAACGGTTGAGCATGGAGAAGGTGGACGACCAGGCGTTCGGGCCACTCGACCGCATCGGCCAGCTGACCATGCGCAATCTCGACATCGACGACAGCCGCGCCAAGCTGGAGGTCTACCGCAACGCCGGCACCCTCGCCAGCGGCGGTCTCATGGCCCTAGAAGCCGGCACCGAGTAGTTCAACGGAACCGAGTGGTCCGTTTGCCCCTTGTTCCCAGCGTCTGTGTCACAACACAAACGGAACCCCGTTCTATGCCGTGACACAGACGGCCGAAGTTCGGGTGAAGTCGTGCTCCGACCTGTGCACTAGAGGCGGGCGATGATGGCGGCGAGGAGCTGCGCGCGCGGGACGAGCGTGTCGACCAACACGTATTCGTGATTGGCGTGGGCACCGCCGCCGACTGCACCCAGACCGTCGAGGGTGGGCACACCGAGAGCGGCGGTGAAGTTGCCGTCGCTGCCGCCGCCGACGCCGACTCCGACGACTTCGCCGAAGCCGATGGCCGCGCCCGCGGCAACGGCCACGGGGAACAGTGCAGCGGATGCTGACGTAGGCATTGGCGGACGATCGACGCCGCCGCGGACTTCGATGGTGGCGCCCGGCACGGACGTGGTGAGTGCGCCGAAGGCCGCTGCCAGCCGCTCTGCCTCGCCCGGCTGCTCGACTCGCACATCGACTCGGATGCGGGACTCGGCAGGCACGACGTTCTCCGCGGTTCCGGCGTTGGCCATGGTCGGCGTGACCGTGGTGGCGGTAGCCAGGTCGCCGAAGGTGTTGATTTGCAGTATCAGCTCGGCCGCGGCAACCAGCGAGTTGATGCCCTTCTCGGGCTCGAGGCCAGCGTGCGACGCGAGTCCGTGGACCACGACTTCGTAGCCTCCGGTGCCCTTGCGGGCGGTCTTCAGCGCGCCGCCATCAGCACTCGCTTCACAGACCAGTACGTTGCCGCACGCAAGCGCACGCTCTTCGATGAGGGCACGACTGGTGCCGCTGCCCACCTCTTCGTCAGCGGTGATCAGAATCTCGACGCCGCTGCGGTCCGCCAGCGAAGCAACAGCGTGCACGGCC
Source organism: Ilumatobacteraceae bacterium (assembly GCA_031428795.1). Classification (GTDB taxonomy): domain Bacteria; phylum Actinomycetota; class Acidimicrobiia; order Acidimicrobiales; family Ilumatobacteraceae; genus UBA668. The sequence goes on from JANOYI010000048.1 coordinate 2,906, forward strand.
TGCACCACGCCGGTCTTCATATCGAAGATGCCCGGGCCCGTCGCCCGACCATCGGCGACCGTGAACGGACGAGCCGCGCACGAGCCGACGGGAAAAACCGTGTCGTGATGGCCGACGATCAGCACCTTGGGAGTGCCGCCGCCACTCCAATGGACATGCGGGCCGGCCGGGCCATCGAGGACCTGCGGCGCGCTGCCCAATCGACGTTCCATCACGCCAGCGAGTGCGAGCGCGCTGGCAGCCAGCCGAGGAACGTCCAACGACGGTGACTCAGTGTTGACGAGCAGTTCCAGGTCGGCGAGCATCGCCTGCAGATCGATCACCTCCCCATTGTGGCCGCTCGGCCCCCCTACGCCTCACACCTGCGTGCCAGACTCGCCGAATGTTGTCCCGTCGCTCCCTTGCTCTCCGCTCTGCGGTCGCTGTCACCCTCCTGCTCACTGCGTCGTGCAGTGACGACGGCGGCTCGGCCGCCTACAGCACGACTCCATCCGAGACCGCAGCAGAGACCACGCAAGTAGCGCCCGACACCACCGCGAGCGCACCAGACCTAGCAGCGGCGACGTTCACCACCCAACCGGGTACCGAGCAGGTCGCGGTGCTCGATGGTGAGCCTGGCGACGCGCTCACCGTTCGCACACCCACCGGCGAGTTGATTGCAACCGGCACCGTCGACGAGCAGGGTTCGCTGCTCTTCCGCAATGTCGAACCGGGCGAGTACGTGATAGTCAGCGAGACCGAGCGCAGCGTGGCGTTCACGGTGGCGAGAGTCGTCGACGTACCACCGCAGTCGTTGTTCGACACCCTGGAACTGTTGCCCGCCGGCGGCTTCGGCTACATCACCACACGCGATGGCACCA
>JANOYI010000049.1:0-2516 GCA_031428795.1 Ilumatobacteraceae bacterium
GCGGTAGGCGCTACGGGCGACGTTCGCTCGATCTCGTGGGGCTCGAAGGATGCGCTGCTGTACGCAGTCGGCATCGGTGCCGGGCAGGCCGATCTGCCTTTCACCACGGAGAACACGAAGGACACACCGCAGGTCGTCTTCCCGACGTTTGCGGTGGTTGCCGGTTCCGGCACCGCCTCACCCGGAGCAAGCGCGATGAGCCAGATCGGCTCGTTCAACTTCGCTCTGCTGGTGCACGGTTCGCAGGCGATCACGCTGCACCGCCCTATCCCCGTCGAGGCGCGGGCCACCACCCAGGACCGCGTCGTTGCGATGTACGACAAGGGCAAGGCTGCCGTTGTCGTCATGGAGAACGAAGTGAAGTCCGTCGACGGCGAGCCCCTGTGGAGCACCCGCTCCGCTGTCTTCATCCGTGGCGAAGGCGGCTGGGGCGGCGAGCGCGGTCCCAGCGGTCCGCAGAACGAGCCGCCCGTCGACACTGCTGCCGACCACGAGGTCACACTGCAGACGTCGTCGGATCAGGCGTTCGTCTACCGTCTTTCGGGCGACCGCAACCCGCTGCACACCGATCCGTCGTTCGCCGCCATGGGTGGTTTCGACAGGCCGATCCTGCACGGCCTCTGCACGTATGGCTTCACCGGTCGTGCATTGTTGGGCGCGCTGGCGGACAACGACGTCACCCGCTTCCACCACATCGAAGGTCGCTTCTCGTCGCCGGTCATGCCTGGCGACGAGTTGACCGTGCGCGTGTGGCGCACCGGTGAGGGCGAGGCAGTGTTCACCACCTCAGTCGACGGCCGTGTCGTGATCGACCAGGGCCTGGCCCGGTTCAGCTGAACCGGCCAGGCCTCAGGTGGGGTCTGGGTAGCAGTCCACCGACACGTCAATGCAGTTCACGTACGGGTCGTGTTGGCGAACCGCGTGGCGGGCGCGGTCGGCGATGGCGGCAATTTTCTGCGGCGTGTCCTGGCTGGCCGGGATCTGGACGGTGACGTGGATGCGGCTAGGCGTACGGTCGACGTGCACCAGCGCTGGCAGGTGTGCCAGCTCATGGCGGACCGCGGTCGCGTAGCCGGCCTCGGCCCGTCGCTTGGCCACTGCCGAAGCGACGCTCACGCTGGGCAGTTCATCGTCGATCTCGCGCGGGTCGACTTCCACCACAGGCACACGGTGGCGAGCGGCGCACACCGAACCCATCTCGGAGAGCGAATGGGGGGCATCTGGGTGGCGAGCGACGATCGTCAGATCGATGTGTTGTTCCAGCGGACAGGCGGCATGGTGATCAATGCCACGACACGGACCACCGTGTTCGTCGGTGCACGTGACCACGTCGTGGCCGTTGGCCGCGAGTTGAGCACCGATCTCGGTGGCATCGCCAGGGGTTGATTCGATCAGCAGCAGCTTCATACCGCAATGATCGACTTCGACCCGCACCGACGACAGGGCCAAAGGTCACAGGTGCAACGGCGGCGCGCCTCAGCTCTTGAGGTGGTTGACCGCGTCGGCGAGGGCGACATCGGTGCGCTCGCCTGTGCGCCGGTCCTTGATCTCCACCAGACCGTCGACCAGACCGCGGCCGACGACCACGATCATCGGCATGCCCAGCAGTTCGGCGTCGTTGAACTTGACGCCCGGTGAGACGCCGATGCGGTCGTCCAGCAGTACGCGCAGGCCCGCGGCCTCGCATTCCGCGGCCAGGAGTTCGGCTGCCGGCAGTTGAGGGTCGCTGGCCTTGCCGGTGGCGACAATGTGCACGTCGGCGGGTGAAACCTCCTTGGGCCACACCAAACCCTTCTCGTCGCAGTTCAGCTCGGCAACGGCAGCAACCGCGCGCGAGATACCAATGCCGTAGGAGCCCATGGTGACGACGCGGGTTTTGCCGTTCTCATCGAGCACCGTGAGACCGAGCGCCTCGGCGTATTTGCGGCCGAGCTGGAAAATGTGGCCCATCTCGATACCGCGGGCCATCTCCAGGGCGGAACCGCAGGTGGGGCATGGGTCGCCGCCGTGAACCTCAGCGGCCTCGATGATGCCGTCGGGAGTGAAGTCGCGGCCCATCACGAGGTCCTTGACGTGGCGACCGGGGGCGTCGGCGCCGGTGATCCAGCGCGTGCCATCCACAATGCGCGGATCGACCAGGAAACGGATGCCCGAAGGCTTGTCCTCGCCCAGCGCGCCGGGGCCGATGTAGCCCTTGGCCAGGTGCGAGTTCTTGGCGAAATCGTCCTCGCTGAACGGTTCGATCTCGGCGGGGGACACCTGCGCTTCGAGCCGCTTCATATCGACCTCGCGATCACCGGGCACACCGATGGCGAGTGCTGTCACAGTGCCGTCGGGATGCTTCAGCCTGACGACGAGGTTCTTCAACGTGTCGGAGGCCAGCCAGTCGCGATCGTTGCGGCGCAGGTCGGCGCGGGCGTTGAACAGGTCGACCAAGGTCTGGATGGTGGGCGTGTCAGGGGTATCGACGACGAGTGCTGTGGGCAGGCCCTCAATCGGAATCGCCGCCGGGGGAG
>JANOYI010000050.1:0-10657 GCA_031428795.1 Ilumatobacteraceae bacterium
GTCGAACCGTTCCAACACCTTCTCACTGACGCGACCTTGGCGACGTCGCTGGCATGGGCTGAGGGCGAACCGAATGCCGACCTGGATGGCGAGCAGATCCACATTGGCGTCGCTGTGGCGCCCTAGATCGGCCCAGAAACCACCCTTGACCGATAGCATCCCGGCCTGACGACCCGGACCACGGAGGTTCAACGCGATGGCGACTGCCAAGAAGGCACCCGCGAAGAAGGCCCCTGCCCCTGCAAAGGCGGTGGCCAAGGCCCCTGCGAAGAAGGCGGCCGCCCCGGCCAAGAAGGCCGTACCAGCTCCGGTGAAGAAGGCGGCTGCGCCCGTCAAGAAGTCCGTACCAGCTCCGGTGAAGAAGGCCGCACGTGCCCCGGTGAAGAAGGCCGCACCTGCCAAGAAGGCCGCACCTGCCCCGGTGAAGAAGGCCGCTGCGCCCGTCAAGAAGGCCGCACCTGCCCCGGTGAAGAAGGCCGCTGCGCCCGCCAAGAAGGCTGCACTTGCTCCAGTGGCGACCACGAAGGCCGCTGCGCCTGCCAAGGCTGTTCCTGCCCCGAGGGTGCCCGCCGTCGTTGCGGTGAAGCCAGTAGCGAAAGTTGCTGCCAAGAAGCCCGGCCCAGTCGTTCTCGAAAAGGCACCCGTTCGCGGCGTGACCAAGGAAGGCATCTCCTACACCAAGGACTTCGATGCCAAGTTCCTCACCGCCCAGCGCGCACTCCTGTTGGAGGAGAAGGCGTCACTCATCGGCCAGGCGGTTCGCCTGGAGGATGAGGCGCTCGCGCTGATCACCGAGCAGGAAATGGGTGACGTGCAGTTCGACGACGAAGGCGGCGAGGGTGACACGATGGTGGTCGAGCGTGAGCGCGACCTCGCACTCAGTGCCCAGGCCCGCCAGACCGTCGCTGACATCGAAGCTGCACTGCAGCGCCTCATTGTTGGCACCTATGGCTACTCGATCGAATCGGGTCGCCCCATCTCACGTGAGCGCCTCGAGGCCATTCCGTGGGCCACGGTGCTGGTGGAAGAGAAGGTTGGCGGGATCGGTCGCCGATGACCGACGACGTCCAGCCGACTCATCGGCTGCGGCTCACGATGGCGATTGCGCTGGCCGTGATCGCGATCGACCAATTGACCAAGCATTGGGCCGTCAACGCGCTGACGGATGAGCCGCCGCGCCATGTCATCTGGACGCTGCAGTGGAACCTCACCTTCAACAGCGGCATGGCCTTCTCGAAGGGGCAAGGGCTGGGTCCAATCATTGGACTCATTGCGGTTGTGGTTGTTGTCGTCGTCGTCATGGGCGTTCGCAAAAACTCGAACCCGATGGTGGCCATCGCTGCGGGTTTCGTCGTCGGGGGTGCGGTGGGCAACCTGGCCGACCGTCTGTTTCGTGGTGACGGCTGGTTGCACGGCTCGGTCGTCGACTTCATCGATTTTCAGTGGTTTCCGATTTTCAATGTCGCTGACATGGCGGTCAACGTGGGTGGCGTGATGTTCGTACTCTGGTCACTGTTCAGCAAGCAGGAGGCAGTGACGTGATCGAAGAAGAGATTCCGGCGGCGCTCGGTGGAGAACGCCTCGACCGTATTGTCTCGCTGATCACGGACTGCAGCCGAAGTGACGCTGCGGTCCTCGTCGCCGCTGGCGGTGCGTTCATCGATGGCGAAGTGCAGCTCATCGGCAAAATTCGCGTCCGCGAGGGCCAGGTTGTTCGCGTCGACCCCACGTTCCTGCCCGTCACCGAGCCGCCGGCGCCAGACGCCTCCGTTGAGTTCACTGTGATGCACGCCGACGACCATCTGATCATCATCGACAAGCCAGCAGGCTTGGTCGTGCACCCGGGCGCCGGCAATCCCGACGGCACCCTCGTGAACGGACTACTCGCCCGTTTCCCCGAGATTGCCGACGTTGGCGAATCCCATCGCCCCGGCATTGTTCATCGCCTTGACGTCGGCACTTCCGGGCTTCTCGCTGTCGCTCGCACCCAGCGGGCCTACCACTCGTTGGTCGACGCACTGGCTGCCCGCGACGTCGGCCGCGTGTATCGCACGCTGGTGTGGGGACATCTCGCCAATCCGGTGGGCGTCGTCGACGCCCCCATCGGTCGCGATCATCGCGACGCTATGCGCATGGCCGTTGTCGTCGATGGCAAGGCAGCTCGTACGCGCTATCGGGTGCTACAGGAGTATCGCCGGCCGACAGAAGCTTCCTCGCTGGAGTGTCGCCTTGAGACCGGCCGCACCCACCAGATCCGTGTGCATCTCGCTGCCATTGGCCACCCTGTGGTGGGCGATGGGGCGTACGGCGGCATTCGCTCGGGCATTCTGCCTGCCCGCCCATTCCTTCACGCCGCAAGGCTCGAGCTCTCGCATCCGGTCAGCGGCGAAGACCTGACGTTCAGTTCACCGATGCCGGCCGACTTGGCCGACGTGGAAGCGGCGCTCGGAACGTAAGTCGTTGAAGGACCGGGCTCGCTACGACGAGAGCGGGACGAGGCCAGCCTCGACGAGTGCGTCGGGCCAGGGCGATGTGCCGCGAGCGGCGTCTGCCACCGACTGCAGGGTGAACCCGTCGAGAATCAGGCGCATGTGCTCGCCAGCGGTCTTCCAGATGGCGAGCAGCACGCACTGGCCCTCGTGGTTGCAGGCGCCGTCTTGGTGTGGCTCTCCGAAGTCACCGAGGCTGATTGGGCCATCGACTGCGCTGAGAATTTCGCTGATGCGAATTTCCGCAGGCTGACGGGCCAGCACATAGCCGCCACCGACACCGCGCTTCGAACGAACCAAGCCGGCACCTTTCAAAGCAAGCAGGATCTGCTCGAGATACGGCTGCGGAATGGCGGTGCGCTCGGCGATGTCGCGGACCGACGTTGGCCCCGGAACTGTGTCGTGCAGCGTGTCGTGAAGCGCGAGCGAGAGCAACGCCCGACATGCATAATCACCTTTGCTCGAAACACGCACGACCTCATCGTAGAGCGTGTTCGGGCGCTTGCGGTAACTGCCTGAATGGCGCTGATGCGCCGCAAGGTGATGGACTGGCAGCCGCGTGCCTCCTATGCCCACTCTCCCTCGCTACTCCGCCGGCAATGTTCGCGGCATTGTGCCGGCTTTGCTGGCCCCGCGAGGCGCACGGCAAGCGGCCTGGATGCCCGATCCGGTAGCGAGCGCCAAGCAGGTGGTGCTGTTGGTCCTCGACGGCCTGGGGTGGGAACAGTTACAGGGGCGGTTGTCATTGGCGCCGAATCTCGGCTCCATGGCAGGTGGCGTGATCACCACGGTGGCCCCCTCGACGACGGCGACTGCGTTGACATCCATTACCACTGGTCTGACGCCCGGCGAGCACGGCATCGTCGGCTATCGAATGGAGGTGGCGGGAGAGATCCTCAACGTGTTGCGCTGGTCCACAGGGCACGGCGACTCACGCCGCCAGATCGCCCCGAACACCACCCAGCCATTCGTGCCGTTCATGGGAGAGCGGGTGCCAGTAGTCAGCAAGGCCGAGCTTGAGAAGTCGGCCTTTACGGAGGCGCACTTGCGTGGCGCCGAAGCTGCCGGCTGGCGTACGCCCTCGAGCATTGCTGTGGTTGTGGGCAACCTGCTGCGCCGCGGGGATCGCCTGGTGTACGCCTACTACGACGGAATTGACAAGATCGCTCACGAGCGCGGATTCGGCCCGTTCTACGATGCCGAGCTGCAGTTCGTGGACGCTCTGGTAGGAGCGGTGCAGGCAGCCCTGCCGCCCGGTGCCGTGCTGCTGGTCACCGCCGACCACGGCCAGGTCGATGTGGGTGAGCGCTTGGTGACTCCGCACGCAGACGTGCTGAAGCTCTGCCGGCAGCAGAGCGGCGAAGGACGTTTCCGCTGGCTGCACGCGCGGCCCGGCGCCCACGCCGACCTACTTGCTGCTGCGACCGAGCATCATGGCGGTCACGCATGGGTGCACAGTCGCGACGAGATGATCGGCTCCGGCTGGTTCGGGCCGACGGTGAGCCCACCGGTGGCGGCGCGCTACGGCGACGTCGCCCTTGTGCCGCACGAGCCGATCAGCTTCGACGATCCGGCCGATTCTGGTCCGTATCCTTTGGTTTGCCGGCACGGTTCGCTGACATCTGCTGAGATGCTGGTGCCACTGTTGGCGGCGGTCGCCGATAGCCAGTAAGCCGGAGAAAATGGAGCCCCCATGAACGACGAGTTGTCGCAGCCCGAGGCTGTCATCGTTGAAGCCGAGATTGCGCCAGTGATTGAACCGGCGGTCGAGCTCGCACGCGAGCCGGAAGTAACTGAGACGGTCACGGAGCCTGCGAAGGTGATGCGCATTGGTTCGATGGTGAAGCAATTGCTGGAGGAGGCGCGGACCAGCCCGCTCGACGAGGCCAGTCGCGAACGCATGGCAGAGATCTACGAGCGGTCGATCGTCGAGCTCGGTGATGCGCTCTCGCCGGACCTGCAAGAGGAGCTGCACATGCTTGCGCTGCCATTCAAGGATGGTGTCGTTCCGTCCGAGGGTGAGCTGCGGGTCGCCAAAGCGCAGCTCGTTGGCTGGCTGGAGGGCCTGTTTCACGGCATTCAGTTCAGCCTGCTCGCACAGCAGAATGTGGCTCGCCAGCAGCTGGAGCAGATGCGCCAATTGCCGCCAAGTGGCGTTGCGGGCGGCCAACCCGTAGAGACCAGGGAACGACCCGGCACGTATCTCTGAACCGCCGGCTGGCCCGGTTTGGAAGATCACCAAACGCGGCTAAGGTCGTCCGAATCACAGGCGTGTAATCCGCCCGTTTCCCTGTCCCGTACTACTGCTCGAGGAGGTCTGCGCCCGTGGGCGACTCGTTCACCCACCTGCACGTCCACACCGAGTTCTCGATGTTGGATGGCGCAGCCCGCCTCGACGAGTTGGTCGCGAAGGCCGTCCAAGATGGCCAGCCGGCGTTGGGAATCACCGACCACGGCAACATGTACGGGGTGCTCGACTTCTACAAGGAGTGCCGCAAGCAGGGCGTGAAGCCCATCATCGGCACCGAGGCGTACATGGCGTATGACTCGCGTCACGAACGTCCGGCACGCCGCGGTCGTGTCGACGACTCGGGTGGCGACACCGAGGGTGGCAAGAAGCTCTACTACCACCTGACGTTGCTGGCCGAGACCGACCAGGGCTATCGCAACCTCATCCAGCTGGCCAGCCTGGCGTTCTTGGAGGGTTACTACTACAAGCCGCGAATGGACTGGGAGTTGCTGGAGAAGTACTCCGCAGGACTCATCGCAACCACCGGTTGTCTGGGTGGGCACGTGTTGCAGGCGCTGCTGCAGGGCGACCAGAAGTTGGCGACGCAGCATGCCGGGCGCCTGCAGGAAATCTTCGGGAAGGACAACCTGTTCGTCGAGTTGCAGGACCACGGATTGCAGGCGCAGCGCGACACCAACCCGCAGCTCGTCGAGATTGCCCGCAAGATCGGTGCGCCGCTGATCGCTACCAACGACTCGCATTACGTGCACCGCGACGACCACGAGTCGCACGGCGCGCTCCTGTGCGTGCAAACGGGTGCGTTGCTCAGCGACCCGAAGCGGTTCAAGTTCGAGGGCACCGAGCACTACTTGAAGAGCAGCAACGAGATGCGGCAACTCTTCCGTGACTTTCCCGAGGCGTGCGACAACACGTTGTGGATCGCCGAACGCGCCGACGTCACCATTGAGTTCGGCAAGCCGCTACTACCCAACTTCCCGCTGCCGGAGGGTTTCGACGACGACGCTGGCTACCTCGACCATCTCACCTGGGAAGGGGCCAAGCAGCGCTGGGGAGAAGTCCTGCCTGCCAGCGTGGTCGAGCGCGTTGCGTACGAGCTGCAGGTCATCAAGAATATGGGCTTCGCGTCCTATTTCCTGATCGTGTGGGATCTCATCAAGCACGCCAAGGATGGTGGCATTCGTGTTGGGCCGGGTCGTGGCTCGGCCGCTGGCTGTGCGGTGGCGTACAGCCTGCGCATCACCGATCTCGATCCCATCAAGTACGACCTGCTGTTCGAGCGCTTCCTCAACCCAAGCCGCATCTCGATGCCCGACATCGATATGGACTTCGACTCGCGATACCGCGACGAAATGATCCGCTACGCAGCGGAGAAGTACGGCCGTGATCACGTCGCGCAGATCATCACTTTTGGCACCATCAAGGCGCGTAACGCCGTTCGCGACGCGGCACGCGTGCTGGGCTACCCCTATGGCATGGGCGACAAGGTTGCCAAGTTGATGCCGCCCTTGGTGATGGGCCGCGATACGCCCTTGAAGTACTGCTTCGAAGAGAACCCGAAGTACAACGACGGGTTCAAGGCGGCGGCCGAGCTCCGTGCCACAGTCGAGGCCGATCCCGACGTCAAGCGGGTCGTCGACGTGGCGAAGGGGCTGGAGGGCCTGAAGCGCAGCGACGGCATTCACGCGGCGGCCGTGGTGATCACCAAGGACCCTCTCACCGATTACCTGCCAATTCAGCGCAAACCGGTGGCAGGAGGCGACCCCAAAGACGCCCCCATCGTGACCCAGTTCGAAATGCACGGCGTCGAAGAACTCGGTCTGTTGAAGATGGACTTCTTGGGGCTTCGAAACCTGGACGTCATCTCGGACACAGTGGCAATGGTGCGCGCCACGAAAGACCCTGAATTCGACATCGACTCGGTGCACCTCGACGATCAGGCCGTGTTCGACCTGATGGCGCGCGGCGACACGATGGGTGTGTTCCAGTTGGAGTCGCCTCCCATGCGAGCGCTGCTGCGCTCACTGGCCCCGACCTCGTTCGAAGACGTGTCGGCTGTGCTTGCCCTCTATCGGCCGGGTCCGATGAGCGTCAACATGCACTACGACTACGCCGACCGCAAGAACAACCGGCAGCCGGTGGAGTACTTCCATCCCGACGCGGAGGAAGTGCTCGGCGACACCTACGGCCTGATGATCTATCAGGAGAGCGTGATGCGCGTGGCCCAGAAGTTCGCGGGTTACTCACTCGCTGAAGCAGACAACCTACGTAAGGCGATGGGCAAGAAGAGCCGCGAGGTCATGGCAAAGGAACGCAACAGCTTCGAAGACGGCTGCGTGCGAATGAACTACACCCGCGAGATGGGCGAAAAGCTGTTCGACGTCATCGCCAAGTTTGCCGACTACGCCTTCAACAAGAGCCACACCTTCGGGTATGGCTTGGTCACGTATCAGACCGCGTTTCTCAAGGCCCACTATCCGGTGGAGTACATGGCCTGCCTGCTCACCAGTGTGAAGAGCAACCTCGACAAGGCCGCCGTCTATCTCAGCGATGCCCGCGCCACAGGCGTCAAGGTGCTGACCCCGGACATCAACCGGTCGATCACCGACTTCGCAGCTCTGATGCCCACAGAGGTGCCCGTCGACGTTGTGCTGCCTGCGGGTAGCCCCGGCGCAATCACCTTCGGGCTGTCGGCAATTCGCAACGTGGGGGAGGGCTTGGTCGAGCTGCTGCTTCGCGAGCGCGACGAGAACGGGCCGTACGACTCGTTCCACGAGTACGCCGAACGAGTGCCCGAACCCGTACTGAACAAGCGCACGGTGGAATCGCTCATCAAGGCCGGCGCCTTCGACTCGCTTGGCCATCCTCGTAAGGGTCTACTGATGGTGTTCGAGCAGATCATCGATGGCACCGTCGTGCGCCGCCGCGAGCGCGACCAGGGTGTGATGAGCCTGTTCGGCGACGTTGGCGACGACTCGGGGGGTAGCGGCTTCAACGATCGAGTCAGTATCCCGACGCTGGAATTCGATAAGAGCGATCGTCTGAAGTTCGAGAAGGAAATGCTCGGTCTCTACATCAGCGACCACCCCTTGCTGGGTGTGGAAGCTGCGCTGCGCCGCAAGGTGGACTGCAGTGTCGCGGAGGCTGCAGAGAAAGACGACGGGGCGATGATCACCCTCGGCGGGGTGATCACGAATCTGTCGCGCAAGTTCACCAAGAAGGGCGATCAAATGGCCGTCTTCATCCTCGAAGACCTCGACGCAGCCATCGAAGTCACCGTGTTCCCGCGGGTGCTGACCGAGCAGAGTCACAAGCTGATCGACGACGCAATCGTCACCGTGAAGGGCAGAATCGACCGTCGCGACGAGACCCGAGTGGGTTTCATGGCGCAAGACGTCCAGATTCTGGAAGGCCTCGACACTGGAAGTGCTGCACCGCTGCGGCTGCGAGTGCCGGCAACCTCACTCACCGAGCTCAAAATCCATCAGATTCGCAAGATTCTGCGCGAACACCCTGGTGATTCGCCTGTGTATCTGCACATTGGCCAGGGAAAAGTCCTGCGGCTGGCTGACGACTTCTGCGTCGATCTGGATCGTGTTGTGGGTGAGTTGCGGATGGCCCTTGGCCACGATGCTGTCGTGTTGTAAAGGGTTCTGTAGCGCGAAGTGACACTTCGGGGCAGGAATTTGCCCGAGTTGGTGGCAGAATAGAGAACTCAGGTCACGCCTCGGTGTGGGGTACGAGTTCGACAGGAGCTTCCAGGCAATGCCAATCCAGGTGGTCACCAGGGATGCTGCAGCACTGAACGACGCCGACCTCGACGAAATGGCGTCGATGGGCGGGGCGTTCGATATCGGCATCCTCTCGAAGGCGAAAGAAGACTGGGTGCTCAGCACCGCAGCGCGCGTCGAGGGCAAGCTGCATGGCTTTGCGTTTGCCACGCTCGAGCGCATTGGCGGCACGCCGTGCGTGCTGGTCGGTCTGCTCAGCGTGAAGCGCACATCCAAGCGCGATCAGGTGCTGAAGGGTGTCATGCATGAGGCATTCCACCGGGCGCTGATGGCATTCCCCGACGAAGACGTCGTTGTTGGTTCGCGGTTCGCGCTGCCCGATGGTCTTGAGGCCTTCAAGCAGGTCGACGAGCTGATCCCGCGCCCTGGCCATCGTGCCGTGGGCGAAGAGCGGGCCTGGGGTCGCCGCCTCGCCAAGCGTTTCGGCGTCGACGGTCAGTACGACGAGCAGACCTTCGTGGTCAAGTCCAACGCGCATGGCTTCCTCGATCACGAGTCGCTGAAGGCAGATCGCATCAAGCCAGAACTTTCGGCTTTGTTCGCCACCGTGTCGGCCAAGACCAGCGGCTCGCTGGTCGTGCATGGCTGGATCATGGCCGAAGATTTGGTCAAGCTCGGCGCCAACCGCTGAAATGACAACCGACGGGAGTTCCCCGCTCGACGCCGTGATCAGGCGCCGGCGAATGACTCGTCGGTTTGATTCCACACCGCTCGACCTTGCTCAGGTCGACGAACTGGTCGACCTGGCACGTCGTGCGCCGTCCGCTGGGTATAGCCAGGGTGTGCACTTTCTGGTGCTCTCCGGCGCGTCCGCAGAGTCATTCTGGAGCACTACCGGCAGCGACGACTGGTTCGATGACGAAACCCGAGCAGCGCCCGTGCTGATCCTGCCGCTGGCGGATCCCGTCGCCTATACCTCCCGGTACTCCGAAGGTGACAAGGCTGGGCACGGCCTGGAGGAAGCCTCCAACTGGGAAGTGCCGTTCTGGCTCACCGACGCGGCGATGGCTACACAGAACCTCCTGCTGCTCGCGGAGGATCGAGGGCTCGGGGCGCTGTACTTCGGCATCTTCCGCAACGCCCGCAAATTGCTGGACGAACTGGGCGTGCCAGCCCATGTGCTGCAGATGGGCGTGGTCGCCCTGGGTCATCGGGCGAGCGACGACCAACAGTCGGGCTCCGCCCGCACACGCCCGCGGCGCGCGACCGACGACATCATCCATCATCAACACTGGTGATCGGGCCGTGTAGTTGATGGCTCCGGTTCGGCCGCTGTGCGTCAGTCTGGCTAGGTTCGCAGCCAGCAACGAGCCCTTGCTGTCAGGGCGCCACACTGGAGATGTTCGCATGGCCAACCAGATCCCCCTTGTCGACTACCTGGTGCTTGGTGACACGCCGCACCTCACGGCCAACGAATGCACCGGTTGTGGCGCCCGCTTCTTCGGTCGCCGCAATGCATGCGCCAGTTGCAGCGGCACCGAATTCAGCACGGTGGCAATCGACACCACGGGTGAGGTCAAGGCCTTCACCATCGTGACCTTCGCTGCCCCTGGCGTCCCTGTGCCGTTCGTGTCGGCAATTGTCGACTGCGGCGGCACCAGCGTTCGCGGCAATGTCATCAACGTGGAAGCGTCCCCCGAGCATGTCTCGCTGGGCATGAAGGTGGCTCTCGCCACGTACACCATCGGCACCGACGACAACGGCATCGAAGCCATCGGCTTCGGCTTCGCCCCGTTCAACTGAACGACACTGAACGACTTTGAACGACACGGAACGACTTTGAACGACACGGCACTGAACAAGGACTGAAAGGCACCACCATGAGCGACGACATTTGGATTCTCGGCATTCACATGACCAAGTTCGGTAAGTACCCGGACCTGGACACAGTCGACCTCGCCTCACAGGCGGCACTTGCCGCGCTGGCCGACGGCGGAGTGACGATGAAGGACATCGGCGTCCTGGCCGCTGGCTGTCTGATGGCATCGAACGCTGGCATTGGCCAGCAATTGCAGAAGCAGATCGGCCAGACCGGTATCCCCGTCTATAACGTCGCCAACGCCTGCGCGACCGGTGCAACCGCGCTGCGCACCGCCATCATGGCGGTCAAGTCCGGCGAGGTCGATATG
>JANOYI010000051.1:0-2015 GCA_031428795.1 Ilumatobacteraceae bacterium
TCGACCTGGGTACGCACGTCGAACCAGCGGCCGTAGTTCGTGTGGCGCACGAAGCCGAACAACTCGGCCACCCGCGCCACCTCGCCGTCGTTGGTAGGAACGCCGGTCATCACGCCGCATCCCATTGCTGCGACACCTCGCAACCATTGCAACAGCTCGCGTTGGCTGGCCGCATCGTCTCCCACGAGATCACCATGATCGGCCACCACCAGCTGGTCGGCCTGGTCCGAGGTCCACAATTGTGCTGAAGCGGCCGGCGCGTCCACACGAGCGAGAACGGCAACGGAGTAGGTGCTGGGGTGCCCGTCCGGCTGCCAGACGATCTGCAGTTTCTGATCGTCGGCGTGCACGACTTCTGCGTGGAGCTCGAGCGGGAGTGCAGACGGGTCGAGCAGCCGCTGTCCGCCAGGATGCTGGCACTCGGTGCACTCACACCTATCGCGCAGCGCGAGGAGTGGCAGCAACACTTGGCCGCCCTCCGCTCGAACCAGCCGAAGCCCTCGGTCGTCCACAGTGATCATGGCATCCACACTAATCCCAGGCGGTCAAGCGCCCCGAAGCCATCAACCTGTCATGCCGTGACCACCAAGTCTGAAGGTCAGCACCGCGACAGGTTGACGAGATCGGCGCCCTAGTAGCCCAAGAGGGCGCGGAGGACCTTCTCGACGGCGTGGGCTGTGACGGAGTCGACAGTGCCGAGCTTTGAGACGAGCCGACGTTGATTCACCGAGCGGACGAGTTCGCATTGCGCGTAGCTGACGCGTTCGAGACCGTTGTCTGCGGCTGGCTCGATTTCGACGTGGAGGGAGATCCCCCGTCGAGTGGTCGTGGTTGGGACGACGAGCACGAACGGAAGAGAGCCGCCGAAGATGTCGGCGGGCCCAACCACCAGTGCGGGTCGGAAGTTGGCTGGTTCGCCCGGGTATGGCGCACCGAAGTCCGTGAGCCAGAGTTCGTTAGGCGACGCCATCATCGACCGCCAACTCGGCCTCGCCGAGGTAGGCGTTCCACGCGCCCTGGTCCTTTCGAAGCACGTCGAACTCGGCGGCCACCGAGTGTGCAAATCGGGTGCGTTCGAGCGCGTCTGCGGCGTCACGAACCACATCCATGAGCTGCCGACCAGACTCGCGACTCAAGACCAGCAATCGTTGATGCACATCCCGGTCAATCCGAATCGTCGTGGTTGCAGCAGGCATACTGTCAGTCTACTCAGACGCATGCAGTACAATCTACGCGTTCTGTATCCAGCGAACCTGTCGCGGCTGTGACCTCCAAGATTGATGGTCAAGACCGCGACAGGACGAACTGTGGGCTACGAACTAGCTGTCGAAGCCGAGGCCGAAGCGGTCCAAACCCTTGAGCCAGAGGTTTCGCTTGCCGGTCTTGTCTTCTCGGTTCAGGGAGTAGCGGGTGGTCTGGATGCCGATGAAGCGGAAGGGTTCGGGCGGGAAGGGGAGCGGCTTGCTCTTCACGAACTCGGTCTCGGTGGCCTTGCTGCGCTTGCCGTCGATCATGTCCAGCATCACCTCGGCCCCGAAGCGGGTGGACGCAACACCCAGGCCGGTATAGCCCACCGAGTACGCAACCCTGCCCTGCATGGCGCTGCCCCAGAACACGCAGAACCGGCTGCACGTATCGATCACGCCGCCCCAGGCGTGCGTGAACTTGAGGCCCTCAAGCTGGGGGAACGTGTCGAAGAAGTGCTTGCTCAGTTTCGCCCACGTCTCGGGCCGGCTCTCCAGCTCCGAATCGACCTTGCCGCCCCAGTAGTAGATGACGTCGTAGCCGCCCCACAGAATCCGGTTGTCCTCGGTGAGCCGGTAGTAGTGGAACTGGTTGCTGATGTCGCTGAGGCCCTGGCGGCCCTCCCACCCAATGTCGGCCAGCTGCTGCTTCGACAGCGGCTCGGTGACCATGCAGTAGTCGTAGACAGGGGCGATGTAGTGGCTGACCCGCTTGAGCAGCGGCTTGGACGCGTTGGTAGCCAGCGCCACCTTGCCGGCACGAATGCGGCC
>JANOYI010000052.1:0-12045 GCA_031428795.1 Ilumatobacteraceae bacterium
ATGCGACCAGTGGTGACGTACGTGAGCAGCGAGTCGTACAGGCCCTTACGGAACTTGATGGTGACGGGCACGTCGTAAGGAGTGGCAGCCGCCACCGCACTGCGCAGAATCGCGCGCAGCAGTTTCGGCTTGGCGGGCACGGCAGCACCGCCACCCTTGCGGGTGACCTTCGCCGCTGGACACCCGAAGTTGATATCGATGTGATCGACACGACCCGCGGCACACACCTTGCGAATTGCCTCGCCCAACATCACAGGGTCGCTGCCATAGACCTGCAGGCTGCGCGGCTGCTCGTCGTCGGTGAACGTCATCATCCGCTCGGTCTTGATGTTGCCGTGCACGACCGCCGTGGCCATCACCATTTCGTTGACGTAGATCAGGCCAGGTGCGAACTGCCGGCACATCGTGCGGAACGGCGCGTTGGTGACACCAGCCATCGGCGCCAGCACAACGGGCGCGGCAGGTGTGAACGAACCAATCTGCACAGGCCGAAACGGTAGCGCCCGGATGCTCGGACACCGCGGGCAGCCCAAGTCGCCGCGCGACGTGACCTCCGACACTTCGCGTTCTAGGATTTCGGTGTGCGGACTAAAAAACTCATGGCAGCTCTTGGACTTCTCGGCGCGACCTTCGGTGGCGCAGCGGTGACGACGGCAATCACGACAGCGGTGTTGCCCACCGCTGTGGCCGGGGCGGCGGGCACCACTAGCGCGTACGTGCCCTTGCCTACGGCACTGCGACTGCTCGACACACGCAGCTCGGCGCCGCTCGGCGCAAACGGCGTCGTCTCGATCAACGTCACCGGCGATGCACCGCTCCCCGCGGCCGGCACCGTGGTTGCCGCCGTCATCAACCTCACAGTCACACAGCCGATGCGACCTGGCTTCTGGACGGTCTGGCCCCACACCAGCGCCCGACCCGATGCATCCAATCTCAACGTCGACGAACTCCGGTCGCTCGCCGGCGGTGCCATCCCCAACCTCGTCACCGTCCCCGTGGGTACTGACGGAATCGTCGATGTCTACGCCAGCGGCGGTGGCAATCTCATCGTCGACCTGCTCGGCTACTACACGCCAGCCGACTCGGCGACTGCTGGCCGTTTCGCCTCACTGCCCGCGCCGACGCGCATCCTCGATACCCGACGTGTTGCCACATTCGCGGCTGGCGAGACTCGGGCCTTCGCCGTTCCGGGCGCAGCCGGTGCGGCTGCAGTGGCTGTCAACCTCACCGCCGTCACCGTCAGCCCCGGCTTCTGGCAGGTGTACCCGTATGGCGGCGCGGTGCCAGCGACGTCCAACCTCAACTCGCCGGCCGGCGTTTTTGCCGCCGTCGCCAACCAGGCGATCGTGGCAGTCGACGCGGCTGGGGTCATCAATATCTACTCCGAGAAGGGCGGCGACCTGATCATCGATCTCGTCGGATCCTTCACGGGCGCCGGCGCTCCAGTAAGCACGGACGGCCTCTTCGTGCCGATGACGTCGCCGACGAGAATCGTCGACACTCGCAACCCTGCGCTCAATCCGCTCGGTGGCGCCACACGGGCCCAGCCGCATTGGCGGTTCGAGGTGCCCGTCCACACCATCCCGGTCATCGGCCGCCCCGACGTGTCTGCCGTGGTGCTCAATGCCACCACCGTCGACCCGTTCACCATTGGCTTCATCACCGTCGGTACGGCCGGCTCGGTTGCACCCAGCGCCGTTCCCGCGACGTCCACGATGAACGTGGTGCGGCCCGCGCAGACGCTGGCCAACCATGCCATCGTGCCGGTGTCGAGCCGCGGTTTCTCCGTCTACGCCGAGCCGGGTGGCAACTTCATCACCGACCTTGCGGGCTACTACCTGGGTAGCGCAGCACCTGCAGCGTTCGGGCCGCCGAGCAACGTCGGCTCGCCCGCATGCACGACCGACACTGTCGGCTACCCCTCCGTACCGGTCGGGCCGATCATCTACGGCTCGTCGAGGGCCGCCGTTGCTGATTTGCAGCGGCGTCTGCTCGCCCTGGGCTTCTGGAACGGTGGCGCTGACGGCGGGTACGGCCTCACCACAGTCCAAGCCGTAATGGCCTTCCAGAAATGGAGGGGCTTGCCCTCGACCACCGTGGTCGACAACGCCACGGCCATCGCGCTCAACCTGCAGCTGTGCCGACCGGCAGCGGGCCGAAGCAGCGGCACTTTGCTGGAGGTCGACAAGCAGAAGCAGATCGCGTACATCATCCAGAACGGTCAGATGAAGTACATCTTCAACGTGTCCACTGGCAACGGACTCAGCTACGACGAAGTCGACCAGAACGGCACCGGCCGCGTGATCGGTATTGCGCTCACTCCGTCAGGCACGTTCAACACGTACCGGGAGTACGACGTCGTGCGCTACGAGGGCGACCTCGGCTCGCTGTATCGCCCCAAGTTCATCATCGGTGGCGTCGCCATTCACGGCTCCCCGCGGATTCCGAACTACCCCGCCTCACACGGCTGCGTGCGAGTCGCCAACCCGGTGATGGACCTCATCTGGCGCGAGAACCTACTGCCGCTGCGCTCGACCGTATGGATCCACGACTAGCGAGTCGGAGCCTCGACCTTGCCGGTATGAACGGCTACTTCGATGCCGCCGTTCGTGGTGGCCAGCGTCGGTCGTAGGGGAAGGTGCATACGGGCGACAGGGGTGTCGTGCGCAGCGAGTAACGCGACGTGCCATCCTGCGGCACGCTCGCGCAGCACCGCGCCGAAGCGGTCGTAGAGGTTGCGAAGGTCGCGATCGCCTCCGGTGCCGCCGACACGGTGGCCGTACGGAGGATTGGTGACAATCCACCCGGCGCGTGGCGGCAGCGCAAGTTCGCTGACTGTGCGCAATGTGGCTTCGATATTGCCGCTGACCCCAGCGCTTTCGGCGTTCTCCACGGTTGCCGCCACCGCACCCGCGTCGCGATCGGAGGCGAAGATCGGCGGGCACTTCTCGACCACGTCGCCATCGGCGCCACGCAAGAGACGCTCCCATGCGACGGCGTCGAACTGCGGCCACTCCTGAAAGGCAAACGAGCGATTGCGACCGGGCGAAATTCGGCGGGCGATGTGCGCTGCCTCGATGGCGATAGTGCCCGAACCACAGAACGGATCGACCAGCGGCGTCTTCATGTTCCACTCGCTCGACAACACCAGTGCAGCGGCCAATGACTCGCGCATCGGCGCCTTGCCCGCAGGCCCGCGCCAACCCCGCTGATAGAGCGGCACACCCGAGGCATCCATGCTGATGGTCACCAGATCGCGCTGTACACGCACCTGCATCACTTGGTCGCCGAGGGGCCGCGCCAACACTTCGTTGACCCTCTCTTCAACCGCACCCGAGTGGTACAGCTTCGATTCCTTGTCGCAGGTCGCAGCGACAGTCAGGCCTGCGGCAGGACCATTCGCATCCGGAAGCCACGCGGCCCAATCGATGGCGCGCAAGCCGACCTGCAGTGAGTGAAACCCGTCGGCGTGAAACTTGGCCACGCGCACGACAACACGAGTGGCGATGCGCGAGCGAAGGTTGATGGCCCACAGTTGCGGCCAGGTGATGTTGCACTCGACGCCGCCGCGAACCGCCCGCGCTGGGCGCACGCCAAGGCGCTGCACCTCGTCCAGCAGCAGGGTTTCGAGGCCGGGAACAGCAACGACAAACGCATCAATTCGGAGGCTCATGCGAGGAGTGGCAATCTGAGGTTGGGGTACGCACCGGCGTCGAGGGACGTCGGCCCGTCGCTGCGCAAACGGTGCCAGCCGGCCGCAGCAATCATCGCAGCGTTGTCAGTGCACAGCGCACGACTGGGCAAGAAGCCGTGGATGCCTGCGTCGGTGCACACTGTCAGGAAGCGTTCGCGTAGCAGCGAGTTGGCGGCAACGCCACCGCCAAGCACCAAACCGCGGGCACCGACCTGATCGGCAGCGCGCCTGGCCTTCGCCACCAACACATCCACCACTGCCGCCTGGAACGACGCTGCGACATCGATAGCCGACACATCGGGGTGCTTGCGGACGTAGTTCATCACCGACGTCTTCAAACCACTGAAGCTGAAATCGAGACCGTCATTCAGCATCGCCCGAGGAAAGTTGATGGCTTCCGGGTCGCCGAACGCTGCCTCGCGATCGATGGCTGGACCACCCGGATATTCGAGACCGAGGAAGCGCGCCACCTTGTCGAATGCCTCGCCCGCGGCGTCGTCGATGGTCTGCCCGAGCAGCCGATACTGACCGTGGCCCTGCATCTCGATCAGCATCGTGTGGCCGCCCGAGACCAACAGCACGACCATCGGGAACTCCAATGTCGGGTCCTCAAGGAACGCCGCATAGAGATGCGCTTCCATGTGATTGACGCCGATGAACGGGACGTCCCAGGTGAGCGCCAGCGCCTTCGCTGCCGACACACCGACCAGCAATGCGCCGATGAGACCCGGCCCGATGGTGCACGCAACGGCATCGATGCGTTCCTCACTGACGCCGGCCTCGACGATCGTGCGGGCGATCATCGGATTCAGCAGGTCGAGGTGGGCGCGGCTGGCGATCTCGGGCACCACGCCCCCGTATTGCGCGTGCAGATCGATCTGGGTACTGACTGCGCTGGAAACGACGTCGTAGCCGCCCATCACCAACGCCGCGGCCGTCTCGTCACAGCTGGTCTCGATGCCGAGGACCAGTGTCGATTCATCGACGTTCAGGGGCTCGGTGATGCTCCTCATCGACTGGCCTCCGGGCTCAGCGCGCGCAACCGCTCGCGGTACTCGGGCAAACCGAGGTCGTTGCACCACATCACCATCGCGTCTTCCACGTTCTCGTAGTACTTCTTGCGAATGCCAGCAGGGATGAACCCGAACTCGCGGTACAGCGCCTGTGCACCGACGTTGCCGACACGCACCTCCAGGGTGAGTGCATCGCAACCATGGTCGATGGCAGCCCACGCCAGCTCGGCCAGCAAGCGAGTTGCAATGCCCTGACGCTGACGGCTGGCGGCGACCGCAATGTTCGTGACGTGCGCGTCGCCCACCGCGAACAACAGGCCGCCATAGCCCACGACGTCGTGGCCGTCGCGAGCGACGAGATAGTGCCGCTCTCCGCAACGCATCATCTCGATCTCGCTCTGGAACACGCCGATGGTCCACGGCAACGGGTACGAGGCCTGCTCGATGGGCAGGATGTCGGCAAGGTGCCGGCGACGCAGGGGCTCGATGGCGACGCCATCGTCGCCGGTGCGGCCAAGAAAGCGGGCGAGCACGCTCACTTCGAACCCTCACGAGTGGACCAGTTGATCTGCGCGTCGGGCGCTCGGAGATACATGGGCTGAATCTCCCACGGGTTCACCCACTCCTCACGCAAGGCTCGGGCGTGGGCGAGTTGAACCAGCGGCGCCGCCGAAGGGTGCGACAGGAACTGCTCCGCGAACTCGCAGCGCACACCCGCCGCAACCTCGTCCTGATAGCGAAGTGCGCCGTCACCCACGCACACCACGTTCTGTCCACGCGCCATCAGGTCGGCGACCAGGTCGTCGACTGATCCCACGCGGGGGTCGGTGACTCGCTGCACCCCACCCGGCACCGGTAGGTAGAACGAGTAGAACACTTCGCCCTTGCGGGCATCGATGACTGCCGCAATGGTGCGATCCGTGTAGCGCAGCGGGAAGGCGAGAAGGTCGAGCGAACTGATACCTATCATCGGCACGCGCAACGCCTGCGCGATTGCTTTCCCGGTGGCCAAACCCACCCGCATCCCGGTGAACAGCCCAGGCCCCACGTCGACGGCGATGGCCCCGAACTCGGCAATCTCAATGTCGGCTTGGCGGCAGAGAAACTCGATGGCCGGCGCAAGCGTCTCGGCGTGCCGTCGACCGCGCGACACCTCGAACATTCCCAGCACGCCCTCGTGTCCGCCGATGGCGACGCTGACCTGCTGGGTCGCCGTTTCGATGCCCAGGATCAGCATGCGAAGGCCTCCGTTACGGCCTCGACCCGTTCCCAACGGGCCGCCCAGGCGCGCCCGATACCACCCAAGGTGATCATGCGCGCGTCCTCGTCGTCGTCGACTGTGTCCAACTGCACGAGGAGGTGATCGCCCAACGAACGTGCCACGACATCGCCCCATTCGATCAACACGATGCCGTCGAACTCAAGCAATTCGGCCAGAGCGAGGTCGGCGACTTCGTTGTGCGTGCTGAGGCGGTAGATGTCTGCGTGGTGCAAGGTCAGCTTGCCTGCCTCATAGCTGTGCACCAGCGTGAAAGTCGGCGAGGTGATCGGCTCGGTAACGCCAAGCGCAGCGCCGAAGCCCTTCGCAAAGGCAGTCTTACCGGTGCCCATTTCGCCCGCCAGCACGACCAGGTCGCCGGCGCGCGACAGCCCGGCGAGCGCGGCCGCGATGGCATGGGTGTCGGCGAGTGACGACGCACGGAGGTGCAACATGGCGCCACCAATCTAGAGGCTGTCTTTTGCGGGTCTGCGTTCGATGCGCGCCGAGATGCCGCACACGATCTCGTAGGCGATCGTGTCGAGCGCCGTAGCCCAATCTGACGCAGTAATCGTGTGCGACCCCTGGGTGCCGATGAGAACGGCTTCGTCGCCGAACTGCACGTTGTCGTCGCCGCAGTCGACCATCATCTGGTCCATCGTCACGACACCAACGATCGGGCGATGCTTCCCGCCGATCAGCACGGTGCCACCCACCGCATGTAGCCTGCGCGGCACCCCGTCTGCATAGCCAATGGGCAAGGTGGCGACTGTGGTGTCGCGTTCAAACGTGTGCCGCAGCCCGTACGAGATGCGCTCGCCTGCCGCGACCCGCTTCACGTGCGACACGCGGGCGTGTAGTGACAACGCCAGCCGCAAGTCGGTGAAGAAATCGTCGACGCCGGGCCCCGATGAAATGCCGTAGACGCCGATGCCGGGGCGCACCATGTCGTAGCGCGCCCGCGGGTGAGCCAGCGCACCCGCTGAGTTCGCGGCGTGGACCAACGGTGGCTGGTGACCCGCTGCGGTCAGCTCCGCCACCACGGCTTCGAAGCGATCGAGCTGCTGGTCGGTGAACGGGTTGTCGGGCTCGTCGGCCACGGCGAGGTGCGTGAAGACGCCAGCCAGCGAGACGGCAGGCGAGGCGGCGATCACGTCGGCGACTGCCACTGCGTCGGCCTCGGTCACCCCGACGCGACGCATGCCTGTGTCGATCTTGAGGTGCACCGGATGCTCACTCGCACCGCACGCCTCTAGCAGCGCAACCTGCGCGGCGCTGTACACCGTGGTCGACAAACCATGCGCGACGGCCGCCCGCAAGGCGTCCGCGGGTTGCTCCGACAGCACCAAGATCGGCCCGGCGATACCGGCCTCGCGAAGGGCGACGCCCTCCTGCACCAACGCGACGCACAGGCCCTGCGCACCCCCCGCCTGCGCCGCCCGCGCAGCCAACAACGCGCCGTGTCCGTAGCCTTCGGCTTTCACCGCCACCCACACCTGCGCCGGGCTCACAATCGACGCGATCGTGCGCACGTTGTGCTCGATCGCGTCGGCAGACACCTCGGCCCACGCCCAACGACTCATTGCTACTGACCGATCGCGGAGAGGTCGCTGAGGACGGTCGGCAGATGGTCGGCGATGTCGCTGGCCACCATGCCTCGCGCCGGGGCTAACTGTGCGGCCTGGCCATGCAGCCACGCGCCCGCGGCGGCGGCCCGGAAAGCGGGCACACCGCTCGCCAACAACGCAGCGATGATGCCGCTCAACACATCGCCAGTTCCAGCAGTTGCCAGTCGCTCGTCGCCGGTTGCCACCATCAACACCTGCCCGTCCGGATCGGCGACCACCGTGGCTGAGCCCTTCAGCAGTACGACACAGCCAGTGTCGGCCGCCAGACGACGCGCCGCCACCATTCGGTCGTGGCCCGGCTTCGTACCGGTGAGCAACGCGTACTCGCCATCGTGAGGTGTCAGCACCGTCGGCGCGGTGCGTCGCTGCAATAGGGCGACCGCTCCGTCGGCGTTCCACGCCATCGCGAACAACCCATCACCATCGATCACGGTGGCGATCGGCGCGTCGACAGCGAGCAATCGAGCTTGGGCAGTGGTCTCGTCATCGCGGCCGAGACCCGGGCCGACCACGAGTGCTTGAAACCGATCGAGTGAATCGAGCACCTCGCGCGCCCAACCCTTCAACGGCAACGGACGCTGCACCACTTCCACAGGAGCCTGCACCACCAGCGTGCCCGGCGCCGAAAGATGCACCATTCCCGCACCGGCGCGGATTGCGGCGTTCGCTGCCAACTGCGCCGCGCCAGTCATACCGACGCTGCCCGCCACCACCCTCACCGCGGCGCGCCACTTGTGGGCCGTTGCAGTGCGAGTGGGCACCCAGGCCGCAACGTCGTCGGACTGCACAAGATGAGCGTGTGCATGGGCTGCGGCGGCAGCGCCGAGACCTATGTCAGCAAGCTCCAACTCACCCGCAAGCTCGCTTCCCGGCGGCAACAACAGCCCCGGTTTCAGCGCCGCAAAAGTCACCGTGCGCGTCGCCGCCAGGACACGGCCGATCGCTTCACCGGTGAGGGCGTTGACACCGCTGGGCACATCGACAGCAAGCACAGGAGTATCGCCAACTTCGGGCGGGTTCCACGTCTCGCGGAATCCAGTCCCGTAGGCAGCGTCGATCACCAGATCCGCGGCAGGCAGCACTCGCGGCAGGGCGAAGGCATCATGAACCTGCACGCTGACACCCTTCGCTGCCAAGACCGAAGCAGCGACGCGCCCGTCGGCGCCGTTGTTACCCGGGCCTGCAATCACATGCACGGTGCGCCCGTAGGTGCCACCCATCATTTGCACCGCAGCACGCGCGACAGCCCGACCCGCACGATCGATCAGCACCGACGTCGGCTCCGAGGCGGCAGCGTCGACTGCTCGCATCTCGTCCGGCGTCACGATCGGAATCACGTGGACGAAGCTACTCGCCCACGACGTTACTCAGCCACGACGTACGCGACGGCGACGAGATCGGTGTGCGTCAGGCTGAGATGCCAACGGGTGATCTCCAGTTCGACCGCCAGGCCAGCGGCTCTGCCCCTCACGCACAGCGACGGCGCACCCGAGGCGGCGACGGTCACCCACACGTCGTGGAAGCCGAAGGCGCCAAGCCCGACCCCCATCGCCTTCATCACAGCCTCACGGGCCGCAAACCGTGCAGCCAACGAGCGGACCTGGTCGGCCTTGGGCGCCACATAGGCCAGTTCTTCGGCAGTGAACAGTCGCTCGCGCATCGAGGGTGTTCGTAACAGCGACGTTCGGAACCGCTCGATGTCAACGGCGTCAACACCGATGCCGCGGATCATGGCCGTCCTGGCATTAGCGCCGCCAGTGGTCGGCGGTGTCGCTGATGGGAAGGATCAGCAGGTCGGCAACCGGCAGGTCGGCCAACAGGTCGTCGCGGAAGGTGCCCTCGGTTTCTGTCACCCAGTCGACCAGGCGGTCGTAACGACGGTCGTAGCCCTGCAGCACGCCACGCATCGTCGCTGCCGCCAGACGCTCGTGGAAGCGCACGTGCAACAGTGTGATGCCGGTGCAGGTGCCGCCCTTCACCTCCGGAACGAAGATGACGGTGCGGCCATCGCTACGGCCACGAGCGACGAGCACTTCCTTCTCGCTGGCCACCCGACGCTTGGTGCCCAACAACTGCGAGTTGCGCTCCACTCGACTCGTGACGTCGCGTGACAGGCCGCCGCGATCGACGATGGTGATCGTGGCGCCGCCGACGCTGGCCGGGTCGCCTTCGATCGCGTATCGGGTGTAGCCCACAACGGCGTCGACTGCCGGATCGAGGTCGGCCAGCACCTTGAGCGTGCGGTACGCCAGCCGATCGCGACCGGCACCGGCTGCGAGCAGCTCTTGCACCAGGGCACGATCCAGCACGCCTTCGTCGTTGCGGCTGATACCGACGGTCACCGTCTTGGCCTGATGCTTGATGGCGTCGATTGGGCGAGTGAGCTCTTCGATTGCACGCGTGAGTGCTGCGGTCAGATCGTCGATGATCACGCCTGGCGTGGCGATCTTGCCCGTCGCCCGTTGGTAGGCCTCCAACGGGGAGTCACTGCTGAGGTCGCGCAAGAGACCGACCAGCCGCACCGCCGTCGACGCCTCGAGGTGCCCGTTGTAGCGGTCCGCACGCAGCGCATCCAGGAACTTCTCGGTGTGCACGCCGATGCCGGCTCGCACCGTGCGCAACACATCGTCGCCTTCCGTCGAGGCGGCGAGGGCGTGCTCGATGACCTCACGCGCCTCGCGCAACGGTCGGGCCGACGCGTCGATCGCGAGGGCAGCCTCGTAGCCGAACAGATGGCCGACCATCGCCGACAGCACGAACGCAAGCGTCGAGTCAACAGGTGGAACGGTGAGCACTGCGGAGGCGGCAGCGAAGCGCTCGTCGGCGTCGGTGGCCACCACAATCGGGGTGGCCTTGTGGGCTTTGTAGATGGCAACTTCCTTGGCCACGTCGTCGGCAGTGCCGCCGACCAACCCGGCAGCGCACACCAGAATCAGCGGCTCGCTGGACAGGTCGATGTGCTTCTTGTCCTCTGTGATGTCGCAGGCAATGGACTTGTAGCACAGCTCGCTGAGCTTGATGCGAACCTCTTCGGCGGCCACCGCATTCGGCCCGCTGCCGACGATGGCCCAGTAGCGCTTGGAGGGGGCGAACCGACGCGCTGCTTCCGCAATCGCGGGGCGAGTCGCAATGACCTGCACCATTGCGTCGGGCAGTGTGCGCAGTGAGGACAGCAGTTCGTGACGACGCTGCGGCGTGCCGAGACCGGAGGCCTCCGCGATCGCGCATGCCAACAGCACGCCGGCAGCGACCTGTGCGTAGAACGCCTTGGTGCTGGCGACGCTCATCTCCACGTCGCGGCCATCGCTGGTGTACATCACGCCGTCGGCCTTATCGGTGAGATCACTGTTGCGACGGTTCACGATGGCGACGACGGACGCACCACGGCCACGAGCGAGGTCGACGGTGCGGTTGGTGTCGGTGGTTGTACCACTCTGGCTGACGGCGATGATCAGCGTGTCGGACATGTCGAGCCGCAGGTGAAAGCCGGAGAGCTCGGTGGCTGTGATCGGGTCGACATCGAGCGTGCCGTCGACGAGCGTGTCGAGCACCGCCGCCATGCTGCGGCCGGCAACGGCTGCCGTGCCCTGGCCGATGACGCGTACCTTGGTGATCTCACCGTTGGCCAGCCGAGCAGCAATGGCCGAGGGCAACGTGCGCTCGCCCACTTCGGCGCGCAGACCGTGTGGTGTCTCCACGATCTTGCCGCGCAGAGTCTTGCGGAAACTGTTCGGGGCCTCGCCAATTTCCTTCAGCAGAAAGTGTGGAGAATCACCGCGGTCAATGTCGCGTGTGGTCACCTGCGCGGTGACGACTTCGCTGGCGTCGATGGGCAGGTCGCTGCCGTCGTACGCCATGCGCCGCACGCCGGCCAGCGTCCCTGCTCTGGTGCCGTCGAGCACGAATACCTGGCCGCGGCTACCCGTGGGAGAGGCCGTCTCGCCATCGACGCGCAGGAACTGCATCGTCTCCTCGACCACCCCATACGGCTCGCTAGCGACGATGAACATGTCGTCGCCGAGACCGACGTACAGCGCCTGACCACTGCCACGCAGCGCGAGGTACGACTGGTCGGGTGCGTCAGCGGAAGCGGCGGCGATTGCAACGCTGCCCTCGAACTCGGCGACGGTACGCCGGAAGGCCTCACCGAGGTCCGTGGAGGCAGCCGCGTGGATGGCCATCACCGCAGGAATCACTTTGGCATCGGTGGTGATGGGCCCTGCGATGCGTAGTGCATGGTTGACCTTGATGTCGGCGTGGTTGTCGACGTCACCATTCAAGACTGCGACCGTGTACGGCAACCGCTGGTCACCGCTCTGCTGCTGATCGCTCAGCTCGGCCTGTTCGCCGTTCACCGGGTGACAGTTCGGCTCGCTGATGATGCCGACGCTGGCCCAGCGAGTGTGGCCCAGTACCGACACGCGGGTGTTCGGCTGGGCGAGCGCAAGGCGC